>JAGAKH010000006.1 GCA_017625725.1 Bacteroidales bacterium
GATATATTGATGACAAGGACTTCTTCGGCCACAAGATGAAGCATATGGTCAAACAACTGAATATGACAGGCCAATATTACAGACACTTCAAAGGGAATATCTATAAGGTACTCCATATCGCAAAGCATTCTGAAACTTTGGAATACATGGTCGTATATCAGGCCATGTATGGTGAACGCGGCGTATGGGTTAGACCCAAAACCATGTTCGAGGAAGTGATCGAGAGAGACGGAAAGGTCTTCAGACGGTTCTCTCCGATTTCTGCAGAGGAAGCAGAGAAAGTAATCAACAATATATAGGGCGTTTATGGCTAAGCTAAGCAGGAACGCCATCATAGGCTACCCGGCCGGCATCATCACCGGTATCCTGATTTCAGGGATGTATACTGGACAATCGTGGAAACAACTCGCTTACTTCTTCTTAGTTCCTCCCCGCAAGAGTAAGAATTAATACCTCAAGAGGGTCATTCCACCATATGAGCATCAAATCAGCTGAAAAACATAGTAAATCACTGATATACAGAGCCAAACAAACAAAAGAAAGAGAGCAATATAACTTGCTCTCTTTCTTTAACTTACGCTATCTTTATAGCTCTATATCAATCTTTTAGTTAATTCCAGTTGAGTAAGTCCAACCCATTGATTATCAAGCAATTAAATTTTTAGGGTAGGAAGATAAATGATATCCAATAATTTCTATTTATATGCTAACTCCAATCACTTTCAATTTGCAATGATTGATAATGATAGCCAACGGCAAATATAGTCAAATATTATTATAAATTCATTATATTTGTAGATGGGAATCAACTTCAATCCAAACCGTCCGGCATCATGAAGAGAACACTTTCAATCATCGGAATAGGAGCGGCCTTCGGAGCGGTATCGCTGTGGGTATGGCTCACCAGGGGAAAGAACGCAAAGGCGGTCAAGGCAAAGTTCCGTCTTGGCGGAGCGCTTCTCACTCTCACCAGCGCACTCTCTCTGGGAAGCTGCGGAGGCAGGCCGGTAATAACCTGCTACGACACACCGAGCATGAACCAGGTGCTGATCCAGTGCGACCGCACCAACGAGTCCGTCGATGTCAGGAACGGTGACAAGATCACAATCGAGACAAGTTATTTCAACGCATACGGAATCAGGGTGGAGATCGTCAGGGAAGGCGTTTCTTCCGGAACAGATGAAGTGCTGCAGAGTGCTGTATATGAGGTCAGCGCATCGGACGCCAGCGTCTCACATGTCGTCAACGTGGGCAGCTATGCCGGAGCAGCTCAGATAAAGGTCTATCTGCTCGAATCGGCTGATGACGAAGGATATGTATGCGAATTCTACAAGCTGAATGTCATCGGGTAAGCATCATATACCTGTCGTCGTATTTGAGGTGACTGAGGCCTGCAACCAGAGGTGTCTGTTCTGCTACAACCACTGGAAGAGGCCGGGCTGCACAGTCGCGCCGCCTGCGCCGGATTTCCGTCTTGCACGCCGGACCCTCAGGAGGCTCCTACGCCAGTGCTCGGTCGGAAGCATCTCCCTGTCGGGCGGAGAGCCTACACTCATGCCTGGCATCCATGACCTCGCCCTGAAGGCGAGATTCGGCGGAGCGAACGTAAACCTTCTGACCAACGGCACCCTTCTCGGTGAAGACGACGTGGAGATCATGAGCCACATAGGGGTAGCGGCCGTACAGATCCCGATCCTGGCGAC
>JAGAKH010000034.1 GCA_017625725.1 Bacteroidales bacterium
AATGATGGAAACATCAAACTGCAAATAGCGCTGAAAAGAGAAGAAACACCCTTTATTGACACGCTTTGAGCGTTAAGAAACAATAAAAATGTTAAATCTTCACCTTTTAGAATGCACCGTTAAAGGTTATGACCATATTTCTGACTTATTACTCGCAAAATATTGAGTAATAACTGGTTGTAAATACTATTTATAAATAAAACGATTTAGCAATATTCCTTCATTAATTTTCATTTTACGACTAATATTAGTATTTTTGCTGATATACGTTTAAAAATGAGGAATATTGCATTATTTGTTTTGTATAGTCTATTCTGTTTTGGTCTAAAGGCTCAGACAGGAGAAAAAGTAATCCCTTTTGCTGATCCCTTTGTTCTGTATGAGGATGGTACTTATTATCTATATGGGACAGGAAGTGATTCCGGAATTCCTGTGATTGTTTCCAAGGATCTCAAGACATGGGAGTGGCCGGATGGTAAGGACATGCATCTTGCCCTGCATAAGGATGATTCATATGGTGAACGTATGTTCTGGGCACCGGAAGTGTATAAGACAGATGGCAAGTATGTGATGTTTTATTCTGCGGAGGAGCATATATGTGCTGCAGTGTCAGATTCCCCGTTGGGTCCTTTTGTACAGAAGGCTCAGAGGCCTATCCTTCGTCATAAAGGTATAGATAATCATCTTTTCATTGATAAAGATGGAACTCCATATATCTTCTGGGTACATTTCAATGATGGAAATGAAATATGGTCTGCCCGTCTTGAAGAGGATTTCTGCAGTATAGTGCCCGGGACGCAGAGATTCTGTATCGGAATGAGTCAGCAATGGGAGAAGGTATGGCCATCTGTAAATGAAGGTCCTTTCGTCTTTGAACATGAAGGTACTTATTATATGACTTATTCGGCTAACAGCTATGAGAGTCCTGCTTATGGAGTAGGAGTTGCGACAGCTTCTTCACCGGATGGACCGTGGATCAAATCAGAAGACAATCCTTTGCTTCAGTTTTTTGATGGACACGCAGGTGTCGGCCATCATGCGTTGTTCAAGGATGCAGAGGGGAAGAACTGTATAGTATTCCATTCTCATAACCGCCCCGGAAGGATTCATCCCAGGATAATCCATATCGGATTCTATTGTATGAATAAAGGAAAAATCATCATCTCAGACGATTATATCACCCCAATAATGAAGTGAATCCATGAAAAGTTATTTTACAATCCTGCTCATCTTGCTAGTAGTTTCGTGTTCTAGTCATCCTGTTGAATCTGAGGATAATAAGTCGTCAGTTTATACTAATCCTGTTGTTAAGATCAGTCTTCCTGATCCTACACTTATTGAAGATGATGGAGTCTTCTATCTATATGCTACGGAAGATATCAGAAATGTGCCGATTTTCTGCTCTCCTGACCTTGTAAACTGGACAAAGTGTGGAACGGCCT
This sequence comes from Bacteroidales bacterium, assembly GCA_017625725.1. GTDB lineage: Bacteria > Bacteroidota > Bacteroidia > Bacteroidales > UBA932 > Cryptobacteroides. The sequence continues at coordinate 1,443 of JAGAKH010000034.1, forward strand.
TTTCTGACGGTGCGAGACCTGATTTCGTTGAAGGTGGAGGTATATGGGCTCCTGATGTAAACAAGATTGCTCCAGGCAGATATGTTCTTTATTATTCTATGTCAGTATGGGGTGGTCTGCAGACCTGCGGAATCGGTGTTGCTGTCGCGGATAATCCTCTCGGTCCTTGGGAAGATAAGGGCAAAATGTTTATCAGCAGTGAGATAGGGGTCACTAATTCTATAGATCCTTTTTATATTGAGGAAGATGGGAAGAAGTATATGTTCTGGGGAAGTTTTAGAGGAATCTATTACGTGGAACTCTCTGATGACGGATTGTCAGTGAAAGAGGGGGCAGTGCCTCAGAAGGTTGCCGGAAATGCCTATGAAGGTACATATATTCATAAAAAGGACGGATATTACTATTTGTTCGCATCTAATGGTACATGCTGTGAGGGATTCAAGAGTACCTATAAGACCGTAGTCGGCCGTTCTGAGAGTCTTTTCGGACCTTATGTCAATAAAGAAGGTGGCAAAATGCTTGATAATAAGCATGAAGTTCTGATTTCCGGTGACAAAGACTTTGCCGGTACAGGGCATAATTCGGAAATCATTACAGATAAAGCCGGAAATGATTGGATCCTATATCATGCATATAGCAGGAGTCATAGCGAAAAAGCGAGGACTTTGATGCTTGACAAGGTGACATGGGGAGCAGACGGATGGCCTGTTGTAAATGACGGAACACCGGCTTCATTTGCACAAAGACCGGTGTTCTGATTATTCTGATACTTGTTTCACTAGTTCCAGATATGTGACTGCGAATTCCAGTTCTCTTGTGTACCTTTCACCTTTGAATTGGAATGTTATGGTATTGTTCTGTGAGGTCACCTCAATCTCACCGCAATACATCTTGTCTATCCATTCCCTTTTAGGGGCGTATGTAGACCTCCAATCCATTATCATCTTCTGTCTCTGCCAGATGGAGAAGTCTGCACCCTCCGGGTTTGCACAGTAGTCAAGATATATTCTGTATTTTCCTTCAGGCAGACCATCCAGAAGGACTCTTACCATTCCTGTATCTTCTGCCCAGCATCGGATACCGCTTGATATGTACTGAGTCTTAACGTGGCTGCCAAGTGTGATGAACATCGTCTGGGGAAAGTATGGATGTACATCAGGGATATATACTTCCCGGAGTTCATCTGTCGGTTCCATCTGTTCCTGTGAAGGCGTCTCTCCATAGAAATATGCTACAGAAGTATAGTCTACTGGGAACCTGTTACCTTCAGGTCCATGTTCGATACCGATATACAGTTCATCTTTGAAACTCATCTTGTCATTCAGATAGAAGCGGTATCCACCTGTGCGTGACATCTGGAGTGAGTAATCGAGTGCACCATGAAGAGGCATGCTGGCACCTCTGTCCCATCTGTCGAGAAGAGCGTACCATCCTCCATTGTAATAGTCTTCAGAACCGGTGCCGTGCATACGCATCTTGCCGTCAACATACGTCGAGTCATCTCCCTCGAAGAAGAGTGTCATCTGAGGTACCTTGCCCTGAGCAAGATGTACTGTTCCAACATAATGCCCTTTCCCCTTATAGTCAAGGAATCTGTAGTGTTTTCCTACCTCAGGGTCACGATCTCTCCGCCAGTTGGTATAGAGTTTACCTTCCTCTCCTATTTCTCTCTTCACATCGTTGTGATATACCTTTGTAGTGATCTGAGCCGGTGACTGCTGGACATCTTCACGCTTTTCGTATTTGAGTGTCAGCATTGCCTTGCTGTCAAAAGGTGCAGGCAGAAACGAATAGTTGCGACCGAGTGCATTACCGATAAGTGTGCCACGCATGGCACTCTTTCCGTATGCATAGCCAAAATAATCTGCAACAGGGGCATGTATTGCGTATCCGTCGTCATCATCCCATTTCGCAGTAAGAACTATGTCTTTATTCATACCGTCGAATGCATTTCCGCCCTCGATTTCGAATCCTTCTATACGTCCCCCCTTTTCTGCCTTGAAGAAGCATATCTCTTCTCCAGGATTCAAAATGAAGGTCTTTACAGTGCTCGTGCATCCTTCTGACTTTCCATGTGCGTAGTCATCGGCAGATGGAGACAGATTGGACCATTCAGCCACGATGTCTCCTACAAGTGAACTGATTTCCGGAGTTATTTCCGGAGTATATGTCTCAACATTCTTTCCCTCAAGATTCCTGTATTGGATCTGGTGGAACTGAATTCTCTTTCCTGTAAAGACAATCTTCAGAGATTTTTTGTAGGGGAAAGGAAAATAGCAGTAAAAGCCACCTACCTCATTTGCACAAAGAGGTCTTACAAATGGCTCTACTTTTCCGCTGAACAGGTCTGCAAAGCATACTTTCAATCTTGGATTCCTTTCTCCGTCAAAATAGAAAAGAAGAGTATCCTGTGTAGGTGTCGGTGTCCATATTCTGTTCACTACACCTGGACCTTTCAGGTCGGCAAGTACCAGATTTCCGTTTTCCTTGCGGATGAAGGAGTATTTTCCGGCAAAGCCGTCCTCGTTTCCACCAGTAGGGTCATAGCTGGAAATCTGCTCCACAATGCCGTCTCTGTATTCAGGAAGCCTGTCTACATACAGAAGATTGTGCAATTCAGTTACTGTAGATACTGTTTCCTTGTTCTGGGCCTGCAGATGTAGAGTTCCAATTATCAGAATCAGTAGAGTTAATGTCTTTTTCATGTTATAACTGGTTAGTTTATGATTTTGCCATAGATTTCGATATCTGCTATGCGGGCATATCCGTCCTTAATGCATCCCTTCACAGTCAGTCGTACATATCTGGCTGTATGTGATTCAAAATCGCTGTCTGAGAAGTCTCCCTTGACAGTTGTCGTCTTTTCCACTTCATGCCACTCCTTCATGTCAGTGCTGGTCTCCATTGAGAATGCATGACTATTCATTGACTTGTCTTCTCCACCTGCAGACGGGTGTGAAATAATATATCTGTCAATAAAATATTCCTTTCCAAGGTCAAAAGTGATCTGACGATCTCCTTTGGCAGAAGCCTTCCATGAATATTTGCGGCCGAATGATCCGTCTGCTATGGTTTCACTGTCACTTCCGTCATCTGTATGGACCTTTACGTTGTCCAGCATGAGGATATTGAATGAAAGTCCGTTGGCTTCATTGTACAAAGAGAAGAAATGGTCTGCACGGCATATCTCCACCCTGTTCCTTTCTATGGAATCGAACATCACTTGCAGTTTAGCCATCTGTTCGGGCCCCATGTTCCATGATACTCCCTGTGAAGTATAGAATAGAGGCTCTTTGCCGTCAAAACTCTTTATGCTCTCTTCCCATTCCATGTACATGTCTTCCACATGCTCGGTATAACATGGTCTGTTACCGATGAATGCAATGCGGCCGTTACATCTTGCTGGCTTTACTGGAGGTGCAACTTTCCAGTCTTCAAGAGTCGCACCAGAAAGATAACGGCAATTATCTGCATATGCACCCATCTGATCCATGTTCATCCTGTCCCATACCGTTATGATTCTCAACCCGCTTTTCCTAAGATATCTTTCGGTCAATCTGGTGTATTCTTCTATGGTTTTCCTGTCACTTGCATGCCATACATTGTTCAGTTCATCATAAATCAAGGAGTATCCCATCCCTGACGGTCCGCTTACAAGACAGTCTTTATCTGACGCCGTGCCGTAGTAATAGTTGAGCAGGCCAGGACCAAGTTCGGAAAGGCCGGGACTTACAGTCCAGTTGATGGGAAAAGTCCCTCTCAGAGGATTGTCCCATAATTTGCACATTTTATGCTGGCAGTACTGGATGTTATCTCCGTCGCTCAGGAACATTGCCACGTATACCTTGTTTTCCAAAGGTTTTCTTTTCGGTACGGGAGCAGGTTGTATTTCACGAGGGAAGCCTGCATAGACTGTAGCATTGTTATAGAAATCGGACGGGATTGTAGACAGACCGTGGCTGGTTGCAATACCTATTCCAGCTCTCTCTTCATGCCACCATCCCAATAACACTGACTGACCGGGAGTCATGTCGGAAAGGAATTTTTCCAGTAGCGGCCTTTCTTTCATCTCTCTTGGATCGAGCCATATGGTTGCAGCCTTCATTGAGGTGCCAAGGTCTCTTATGTCAGCCGGCACATTGGGATTCAGGCTTAAAAGAGTCTGTCTGGTGCAACGTTTCCAATACTTGTTGTAGATAGTAACTGAAAAACGTACCAGCATAATAATTTAAAAGTATACCACTCGAGAGGTTAGTCGAGCTACTTTTGCGGCTCAAAGATTAACAAAAGTAAAAATGATCGAGATGGTACAGAAACAAGACATTATCAG
>JAGAKH010000035.1 GCA_017625725.1 Bacteroidales bacterium
AAATCCTGTTTTGACAGATATGGTTTTGCATACTTCAGAAATGCCAACGCATACGGTGCGGTAAACAGCATGTACAGATCATACGCTGTTTCTGACTTTTCGATCAGACCGCAGACATACTCACGCCATATATGCAGATCATCTTCGTTCTCAGCTACGTCCAGAATCCGCACGCTGCTGTCTTCCTTGATGCCTACGAAGCCGGATGTGGTAAACGGATGCTGTACAACCACCGGAGAAAACTCCGTCAGGTGAATGTCCGTGAAGAGCAGCATTCGTGCTTCACTCTTTACTGAATCCAATTGTGTGTTCATAGATACCTCTTTTCTGAATAGAAGAAACCGATGCAGCCCAAACAGCCACACCGGTTCTTCATCAAATCTTTTTCTTTCTTGCATACAGTAAATCGTCAATCCCTTTGTAAGTCGGATCCCACCTGAGCCGTTTTATCTCGAAGCCGTGCTTGACGCACAGTTCGATCAGCTTCAGGCATCCGTTCTCCACATGGGGATTTTCGAGCTTATCCATATCGTATGTTTCCACGATGGTCTTTGTCCCGTTCGCTTTCAGCCTTTCCAGAAGCTCCTCCAGGGCGACGTATTGGTTTACACCAGCCACTGCAGCAAACGTCTTGCCGGAGAGTATATGCGCCACAGTAGCCTTCAGCGGGCCTTCTGTGATATATACAACCTCGTCAGCCGGATCACCGATGAAATGTGTCGGACTCCCGGCACCGGTTCCTCCATCCTTCTCAGAGGAGGAAAACCATATGTACTTCCGATTGTTGATCGGTCGGTCAAGGCGTATTTGCGCGCCCTGGATTTTTCCGTCGATCGAAACAACGGGAATCACAATGCCGGTGCAGTTGGAATTGAAGCGTGGAAGCCATCGTCCTTCTTTCTGATAGAATCCGGGAATACCGTCAAGACGACATCCTCGGTTTATCAGAGATTCTGTCAGTTTGGTAAAGCCAAACGCAGGTGTGCTTTTGTACCCGAAACGGTAAATATCCATCTCGCTCAGTCCCCGTGCCATCAGGCTTTCCTTATGCGTCTTTGAAAGTGTCATCATGGAAAACATCAGGCGATAGGTCTGATCTCTGTCCTCCACGGGAGCAAGCTCGGTTTCCTTGGGCAGCTCCATTGGTTTTGCCACTGGAGCCGATCTTGGAGCAGGTGAATATGATATCTGCAGTGCATCACAGATCTCTCTGTATGCTGCGGAATTATCGGTGTTCATGACCTTGCCGTACAGCGCGATCATGCCACCAAATTCATTGCAGTAATTGCACCGGAACACGTTTTTTTCCATGTTCAGATTCATCTTACCTTTCTTTCCGCAGAGAGGACAGTCTACATCGATGCTTTTTCCCCCGCGGTGACGGACCTCCAGATTCAGAAGGCCCGCCACATCGAGGATGGTAAAATTGAAAGTATAACTGCCGTTTGTTTGCATAGCAGCCTCCTTTCGCATTTACGCGGATGCTTTGTCAAGCAGGAACTTCGCTGCCGCACGCAGGATGTTGTTGTTTCCACGATAGGATGTCACATACCATTCAAGACTCTGAGGCTTTTCCTGTGCTACCTGTCCGAGCCTTTTGCCTTTGAATACACCACAGTCTACCTCATAATTGATAGCAAACTGCAT
>JAGAKH010000036.1 GCA_017625725.1 Bacteroidales bacterium
ACCATGATATGGAACAGGATAGATAACAGATCCCTTTTTGTAGATGACGTGACTCCCCGTCTGACGGAGTATTGTCCATCCATTCTCACGAACCAACTTGTGGAATTCAGTTGTCTTCATATTTGAGATTGCAAATGTAGTAATTTTTCTACTAATGACATCAATATTTCATAGAATTATTACCATGGTCTACTAAATTTCAATACTCCACAACCTCAAAAGTGAGGGAGACATCTTGTCATTTGAATATTCTTTTATATTTTTGTCGACAGAATAAAGCTGCTGCGATAATCGGTAACGAGGTTGTTATTATCTTCGGATATGAGACACAAAGCAGCAGATGATTAAAGGGCGTTCATGTGAGCGCCCTTGTTATTTTCAATACTCCACAACCTCAAAAGTGAGGGAGACATCTCCGAAACGACCTGAAATGCTGCTGTTTTCCTCCAGCCAGCGGCTGGCAAGCTGCCCACGCCACACGATATCATCACGAGAATTGAATGGAAGATTCATTTCCACACCATAGCTCTTAGACGCGATCCTTACAAGTGCCGTACACTTCCACTCTGTCCTCGTTCCTCCGTCATCTTCTGTAATCATGAAGGCGCAATGACTCATCTGTGACACCCAGTCGGATACGATTATTGCATTGAATGGCTGAGGCTTATCGATCTGATTCCTCTTGACGACAATCATAAAATCCGTCACCAACGGATTATACAGCTTCAGCTCAGCCTCCGTAACAGCAGTAAAATCCTCCACCGCACCAGCCTTGACGAAGAACTCCGAGGCACCTGCAAACCATGAATCGTAATTCCTATGCATGGTGAAATCCTTGAGCATCAGCGTCTTCACGGGTGCCTTCACCTCTGGTTTAACGATGATGCTTCCACCTCCTTCTCCCCAATCCGGATCTTCTCTTCTCAACATTTCCAATGAAGTGTAACCGGAATCCGAGTTCCTGTTGACAACCCAGACCGGACTCTTCTTTGCCATCTCCTCATCTACCACAACTTCTTCCACATGGCGGAAGCCATCATCAACAACCATTCTGTAACCTATATTTGTGTCAGATCCGTCTTCCGGATCAAAGGTCATTATCGGCATGGATGTTCCATCCCAGTTCTCTGAAAAAGGCCAATATATCTGGATGTCCGAATCTGACAAGGCATCTAGGAATGTTGAAGCATCCATCGGAGTACCGGCCAGACCTTTAGTCGATTTCTCCATAGATTCAACATGCCTCCTGATAAGTTCTCTTAACGGATTGTCCCACTGGTCTGAGGTTCTGGTACGGCTGTCACCGACACCACGTCCCGGTTCTTCGAAAAGGTCTTTCATTGTATATTCCTCGTCATATCCATTCGTTGAAGAAGATGTAACCGCACAATGAACCTCGTGCGTATGCTCCTGATCCAAAGGAAGTCTGGCAAGGATTTCAGCAATTTCATGAAGCTCAATATAAGTATGGTTCCTGTCTGTGACATGGTTCTGCACATCGTCATCTAGGACCTCACACGAGGCTGCAATAACCAGAATGGATAAAATGGCGGCTTTGACTGTTCCTGTTATTCTCATATTTACATCTGTTTTATTTATGATGCAAAGTTCAGGACATCTATCCGTGTAACGAAAAGTTATACGGATAAATACAAAAAAGACGTCAGGAGACAGTTGTATGAGGGATAATGCCATGATATTTTATCTGAAACTGCAGCAGAATCAGATAAAATCATGGTTCATCGACGAAAATAGACATAACGGTCCTTATCTGAAAGGTCTTTCAATACGGAGACTTCTGAAAAACCTTCTGCGGTGAACACTTCAGCTGTTTCGAATCCTAAGGCTTCATTTATCTCCACCAGTCCGAACCCGGTCTGTGACAGCAAGCCTCTGGAAATAGAGGCAACGGCCTTGTAGAATTTCAAAGGATCTTCATCCGGGACAAAAAGAGCCAGATGAGGCTCATGCTCGAGGACGTTCCGTCTCATCAAGGCCTTCTCTGAATCCATGACATAAGGAGGATTACTAAGAATCATGTCAAAACCCTGAGCTGGCAGTGATGTCATAAGACTTTCCACATCAAGGACATCCCCGTGGATAAACACCGGTGGTCTTGCTCCGCTGATGGAAATCTCATTGGAGAAGTCCTGGGTTGAAGCTATCTCAAGAGCAGCCTCCGAAACATCCACAGCAACCACATCCGCACCAGGACACTCCAGAGCCATGGTCCAGGCGATGCATCCGCTGCCCGTACATAAGTCAAGGAGACGTACAGGCCTGCAGGGGGCAGTCTTCATGGTATCAAGTGCCATACGGCACAGAAGCTCGGTTTCAGGACGAGGTATGAGGACAGAGGGCGTCACCGAAAATTCACGGCCGTAAAAAAAGGCTTTTCCAACTACGTACTGCAAAGGCTCGCCGGAAGCCAGACGGTCGAATGCATTCCGCACCCTGACCACATCTTCTTGAGCAACTTCATGACAGGGATCGATGATATGGGTATGACGTCTTGTGCCTATCAGATATTCGAGACTGATGAACACCATTTCCCTTGCTTCCCTATCCGGGTACAATACAGATAAGGAACGGACACCGGTGTCTATCAGCTCTTTAAGAAGCATTATTCTGCCTTTGAAAATGAATTTCTTATTATCGTACCAAGGAAATCGGTCATCCTCATGCCGGCTGCAGCTACCATCTGAGGTACAAGAGATGCCGACGTCATCCCTGGAATTGTGTTTACTTCAAGGAAATAAAGTCCATCCTCCGAAGCGATGTAATCCACCCTGACAACACCTGAGCAGCCCAGCTGAGCATAGATTCTTTTGGAAACAGACTGTATTTCATCCTTTAAAGTTTCCGGTATTTCTGCTGGACAGACTTCTCGGCTCTTGCCAAGATACTTGGCCTCATAATCGAAATATTCGTTCTCAGTAATGATTTCAATAACAGGAAGAGCCACATTCTCCTTGCCGTCATTATATACGGCACATGTAAGTTCCCGTCCGCTGACTGCTGCTTCTGCAAGCACCATTTCACCTTCTGCGAAAGCATATTCGACAGCTTTATCGAAGTCTTCTATGGTCTTTACCTTTGTAACCCCGAAGCTGCTTCCTCCGTCCGTAGGCTTCACAAACATGGGAAGTCCCAACTTGCTGACCGCCCTTTCCGCAAGACCTTCCAATACGTCTCCCTTCCTTATGAACATATCATCGGCACATCTTACGAAGTCCACATCCTTCAGATATGCCTTGCATGAAAACTTGTCAAAAGTGATGGCGGACACAAAGGCATTGCAACCGCTATGAGGAATACCGAGCATTTCAAGATAGCCCTGCATGAGACCATTTTCGCCAGGATTGCCATGCTGCATTATATATGCATATTCAAATCTGACCTTTTCACCGTCCAGGACCACTGAAAAGTCGGTCTTGTCAACAGACGGGCGCTCTTCCTCCGGCACAAGTACCCTTTCCTGCCCGGCTTTTCTGTACGCCCTCAAAGACCAGCTTCCGAACCTGGCAAATATTTCATAAACATCATAAATCTCCGAATCAATCTGAGAAGCAGTAAACTCTCCGCTCCTCACCGATATCTCCCACTCAGAGGAGTCACTTCCATATATTACAGCAATATTCTTCATTATGCCTTACTTTTCTTACTCAAAAAAGAATTCTTCTTCATCCTCTGCCTTGACAACGGCGTCCGCATCGCTTCCGTCACAATCAAGATTCAGACTGATGCCCGGAGGTGCTATGAAACGGTCGGTTTCATATACTCCAAGCGTACCGTCCTGCAGCACCTTCTTCATGAACAGGCCCCAGATAGGCAGAGCCATATTAGAGCCGCCGCCCAAGGCCAGAGACTCGAAATGGACCTGACGGTCCTCTGCTCCTACCCACACACCTGCAGTAAGAGCCGGAGTATATCCTATGAACCAACCGTCCGACTGGTCATTGGTGGTTCCTGTCTTTCCTGCGATTTCGCCCTTGAGACCGTACTTGGACCTGAGTCTGATACCTGTTCCGCTATTCACAACTCCCTGCATAAGATTAGCCATCAGATATGCAGTATACTCGCTTATGGCCTCACGCTTCTTATTATTGAATTCGCCTATCACATTTCCCATGTTATCCTCAATGCGTGTAACGAATATCGGTGACACATATACTCCTTTTGACGGGAAGGTATTATAGGCAGAAACCATTTCATACACAGATATGTCAGCTGAACCTACGCAAAGTGAGTAGGTCTCATCTATATGGCTTCCCACGCCCATCTTCCTCATCATGTCTGCCATGGCATGAGGGCCATACTGCTTCATAAGATATGCAGATATATTGTTGGAACTCTTCGTCAATCCCCATTTCAATGTCACCGTCTGGCCGATCCACTCGTCCTTGTCGGTACTCTTCGGAGTCCAGGTAGTGTCATTCACGATAAAAGTCTGAGGGACGTTGACAACCTTGTCGCACGGGGTCATACCTTCCTGCATGGCGAGAGTATAAAGGAATGGCTTTATGGTCGAGCCGACCTGACGTTTTCCCTGACGGACGTTATCATATTTGAAATAGCGGTAGTTAGGTCCTCCTACATAAGCTTTGACATGGCCTGTATGAGGTTCCATGGCCATGAATGCTGCTCGAAGATGTGATTTATAATAGCGGATGGAGTCATCCGGGGTCATGACAGTGTCGATATAACCTTTCCTGTTCCATGAGAAAACCCTCATCTGGGTCTTCTCGGAAAAGCTCTTCCTGATCTCTGATTCCGAGGCACCGTTGTTCTTCATCATACGGTAGCGGTCACTCCAGCGCCTTGCCTGCTTCATAAGCTGGTCCACGGTCTCCTTCGGGATGTCGTCAGAGAAAGGCTTGTTCCTCTTCCATTTTATATCTCTCCAGAACACCTTCTGCAGGTCTTTTCCAAGATGTTCAGCAACAGCTTCCTCAGCATATTTCTGCATCTTGTAGTTGATGGTAGTGTAGATTCTCAGTCCGTCCTTATCCAGATTATATTTTGAACCGTCTGCCTTGAAGTTCTTGTTGAGCCAGCCGTAGAAAGCATCGTCGGCCCAGAGAAGCGAATCCACGACATAGTCCTCGTACTGAGCATAAGACGAACGCTTCGGTTCCTTAGCATTCATAGTCCTGCGAAGCATATCCCTGAAATATGGTCCGACACCTGCATTATGATCCTGAACCTGATAAGAAAGTTCGATTGGAATCTGCTGGATGGAATCCCTTTCGTGTTCAGAGATGAAGCCGGCCTTTTCCATCTGAGAGATGACGAAGTTTCTTCTGGTCAGAGACTTGTCCGGATTCAGAGCTGGATTATATCGTGTAGGCTTGTTGACCATACCGACCAATGTGGCAGCCTCTTCTACCGTGAGTTCACGAGGAGATTTGTTGAAGAAAGTCTGGGATGCAGCCTTGATACCATAGGCACCGCTTCCGAAAAAGACCTGATTCATATACATGTTCATGATCTCGTCCTTCGTGTAGTTACGCTCAAGCTTCACAGCTGTGATCCACTCCTTGAGCTTGATCCACACCATCTTGACCTTGGAAAAGCCTGGAATGCGGCTGCTGATGTCCTCTCTCGGATAAAGGGTCTTTGCAAGCTGCTGGGTGATGGTACTTCCTCCTCCCTGACTGGAGTCACCGCCAAGCAGAGTCTTGAAGACAACTCGTCCAAGACTCTTGAAGTCGATGCCGGAATGATTGTGAAAACGAACGTCCTCAGTTGCTATGGCGGCATTCACAAGATTAGGAGAAAGCTCATCGTAGCTCACATATGAACGATTCTCGATATGGAATGTAGTGAGAATCTCTCCATCCTCGGCAATAACCTGGGTAGCAAGCTTGCTGTCCGGGTTTTCAAGCTCCTCGAAAGATGGAATGTCGGCAAAGCACCACACCATAACAATCAGCAGAGCAACCAGCACTATTGGCGAGATGAACAGTATCCAGAACCATTTTATTATCTTCTTCCTTGTTTCGTCCTTCATAATCATAATATTTTAATGCGGGACGTCACCTTTAGGTGACAAGTTCCCGACAAATTCACAAAGTTACAAAATTAGCAACAAAATTTGGAAAATTACCCGAATTGTACCTTACTTTGCACATTCTTTTAAAATCAGATGCAGCCGCATCTTTACTATTAATAATTTGTTGGAGGAAAGAGCATGACGGAAGGAAAGAATCTGGTGATCGTGGAGTCTCCAGGAAAAATCGACAAGATTCAGAAGGCACTGGGAAATGAATATATAGTCAAGGCAAGCAAAGGACATATCCGCGACCTTGATGAAAGCGGACTTAGCATTGACATCAATAAAGGGTTCAAGCCTAATTATGTGATTCCTGCCGATAAGAAGAAAATTGTCGCAGATCTTAAGAAGGCTGCTCAGCAGGCATCTTCAATCTTGCTGGCATCCGATGCCGACCGCGAGGGAGAAGCTATCTCATGGCATCTTTTTGAGACACTTGGACTTAGCAGCGAGAACACTAAGAGAATCGTTTTTCAGGAAATCACAAAGCCTGCCATTCTTGCAGCAATCGAGAATCCACGTGAAATCGACATGAATCTTGTCAATGCACAGCAGGCAAGAAGAGTGCTTGACAGACTGGTGGGATTCGAACTTTCACCAGTTTTATGGAGAAAAATCCAGCCTAAGCTCTCTGCTGGTCGCGTTCAGTCAGTCGCATTGAGACTTATTGTGGACAGGGAAAGAGAGATTCTGGCTTTCAATAATGAGGCATATTATAAGGTAGAAGCAATATTTCATCCAGAGGGCACACCGGAAGCAGTCTCTGTAAAAGCAACGCTTGACAAGAGATTTCCGGATCAGGACAGTGCCAAAGCTTTCCTTGAAAAGTGCGTAGGAGCCGTTTTCTCAATCTCTGATGTCGACAAGAAAGAGGGTAACAGATTCCCGGCAGCTCCTTTCACCACATCCACTCTTCAGCAGGAGGCAGCAAGAAAGCTAAGGCTTTCCGTAAGCCAGACCATGAGCATTGCCCAGAAGCTGTATGAGGAGGGTCTGATAACCTATATGCGTACCGACTCTACCAATCTTTCCGGTCTTGCAATCAATTCCGCCAAGAAATTCATCTGCGAGAACTTCGGAGAAGATTATTCTAAAGTCAGACAATATAAGACAAAGTCGAAGGGGGCACAGGAAGCACACGAAGCCATACGCCCTACCTATATCGAAAATGTCAGCATTGAAGGCACTCCTCAAGAAAAGAAGCTATATGAACTGATCTGGAAGCGCACTGTAGCATCGCAGATGGCAGATGCCCGCCTTATGAAGACTGAAATCAAAGTGTCGTCAGACAAAAGTGAGGAAAAGTTCATCGTACATGCCAGTGAAGTGCTGTTTGACGGATTCCTCAAACTGTATATTGAAAGTACGGACGACCCACAGCAGGATGATGAAGTCGTAATCCTTCCGGAAATGAACATCGGCAACAGGATGCAAGATCAGCTCATCACAGCAGAATGCAAGTTCACTGCGGCACCTTCGAGATACACTGATGCTTCACTGATCAAGAAGCTTGAAGAACTTGAAATCGGCCGTCCTTCAACATATGCTCCGACAATAACGACCCTGACAAAGGCACGCGGCTACGTTGTGAAGGGAGACAAGACAGGTACAAGGCACTCTGTGACCAACCTAAGCCTAAAGGACGGAAAGATAAAGTCATCCGTCAAGACAGAAATAGTAGGAGCTGAACGTGGAAGACTTCTTCCTCAGGATATCGGAATGATGGTCACGGATTATCTGGTCAAGAACTTCCCTCAGGTGCTTGATTATCGCTTTACAGCCAACGTCGAAGAGGACTTTGACAGGATTGCTGAAGGAGAAATGGTCTGGAACAATGTTATCGGAGAGTTCTATTCTCCTTTCCACGAAAGAGTGCAGCAGACCATGAGCACAGGGGAATACGGCCGTCTGAGCCGCGAACTGGGAAACGATCCAAAAGACGGAATGCCACTCGTAGCAAAATTCGGTCAATATGGACCTTATGTCCAGAAAGGAGACGGAGAGAATAAGCAGTTTGCAAGTCTGGCACCTGGGCAATTGATTGAAAGCATTACTCTGGAAGAGGCCCTCAAGCTTTTTGAACTGCCTCGTACTGTAGGACAGCACAACGGCATTGACATAATCTGTCTTAAAGGACGTTTCGGACCTTACATCAAATACGGAGACAAAAACGTTTCACTTCCTAAGGGAACCGATCCTCTGAAGGTTGATTTTGAATCATGCGTCAAACTTATCGAAGATAGTCTCAGCAAGAAGACGGGAATCATCGTAGAGTATAAAGAGCATGACATTCAGGTAATTGAGGGTAGTTACGGACCATACATCAAACACGCTGGCAACAACTACAGACTTCCTAAGGGGACAGAGGTTTCAGAACTTACTGAAGAAAAATGCAAGGAGATAATTTCCACCTCAGAACCTACAGGACGTAAGAAAAGACGCAAATAATCTTATGATTTATAATTTTTCGACCGCTAATTATTGACATTTCATATTTTATCATTAATTTAGCGGTCGGATTACATTATAAACTATAAGGGCCATGTCAAATTATCAGATAGACCAGATCGATCAGAAGATTCTTTCATTCCTTGTAAAGAATGCCAGAATGCCTTTCCTGGAAATCGCCAGAGAATGCGGAGTATCGGGTGCAGCAATACATCAGAGAGTCAAGAGACTTGAAACCAACGGGGTCATTACAGGATCACGCCTTCTGGTAAAGCCGCAGGCACTTGGACTGAACGTATGTGCATTCGTAAGCGTCTCACTATCAGAAGCTAACAAATATCCGGAAGTGATAGAAGCCTTCAAAAAGATTTCAGAAATAGTCGAGTGTCATTTCGTCACAGGAAAACACGCTCTGCTCATCAAGCTTTTCTGCTTTGACCATGACCATCTGATGCAGATTCTCCTCAACACCATCCAGAAGATCACTTATGTCCAGCAGACAGAGACTCAGATTTCCCTTGATCAGGCGATCGAGCGTCAGGTGTGGGTAAAGGAATACCAGAACACCAGCTTCTCGGCAAGTGTAAAGAAAAACCGCAAGGAAGCAAAGGAGAACAGGGATTAATCCTTCCTCAACGACATCACTGCTGCAGCCAGCAGAAGATCTTCTCTGGTTGTGATTTTTATATTAAGTCTCTCCCCATCAACATAGGAGAGACTTTTTCCATATTTCTCAACTACCGAAGCATCATCGGTGAACGAAGTGTCATATGGCAGTGAATATGCCGCCTTTATCAGTTCGGAATGAAAGACCTGGGGAGTCTGGGCACCATACAGAAGGGATCTGTCAACATGCTGCCCCGGCACAGCCTTCAATCCCAGTTCCCCGGAAGCCAGCACCTTCATGGTATCAATGCATGGAATGACCGGTATGACAGCAGGGGCCGTTTCTGCCTTGAGAAAGATATCCCTGATCAGAGAAACCGAGACAAGAGGGCGGACACCGTCATGAACAGCCACTACTGCCCCATCCGGTATCCTGTCAAGGGCATTCCTGACAGAGTGAAAACGTGTAAATCCACCCTGGACAATGACCTGAGGATATGTAAAACTATTTTTCAGGCAATAATCCTTCCAATAATCGATATAGGATTGAGGCAGGACAGTGACGATGGAGATATCCGGACATGCTTCCAGAAAGACTTCCATTGTCTGTCGTAGAACCGGTCTGCCATTGATTTCCAGAAACTGCTTCGGAAGCTCCGATCCCATTCTGGTCCCGCTCCCCGCCGCCATCACTATCAGATATTTCTTTCGTTCCATATGATTATCTTTTACCCGTACACATCTCCGGACTGGATTTTCTTTACATAAAAAACCGGATTGCTATATTGAACACAAATTTAACATTATTTATCGGGAATATTTGAGAGTTTTTTTGTATTTTTACCGCCTATTTGATTAATCTGAAAAATATAAATAAAAATATGGGATTTTCTTTCTTGACACAAGAAATAGCGATGGACCTCGGAACGGCAAACACTGTCATTTTCCAGAACGACCAGATTGTTCTTGACGAGCCGAGCATCGTGGCTATTGACAACAGTTCCGGTAAGGCTATCGCACTCGGACAGAAGGCGAAACTTATGCAGGAAAGGGAGAATCCGGGCATCAAGACAGTCCGTCCGATGAAGGATGGAGTCATAGCAGACTTCAACGCTGCAGAAATGATGATCCGTGGTTTCATCAAACAAGTGAACAGCAAGCGCAGGTCACCCTTCACTCCTAACATCAAAATGGTGGTAGGTATTCCTTCCGGTAGTACTGAGGTGGAAATCAGGGCCGTTCGTGACTCTTCCGAGCATGCAGGAGGACGTGACGTCTATCTGATCTTCGAACCTATGGCATCGGCTCTCGGTATCGGCCTTGACGTAGAAGCTCCAAAGGGCAACATGGTGGTAGACATCGGAGGAGGAACCACTGAAATCGCCGTGATCTCACTCGGTGGCATCGTAGTTCAGGACAGCATCAAGGTAGCAGGAGACGTATTTACCAACGATATCCAGCAATACCTCAGACAGCAGCATAACATACGTGTCGGTCAGATCACAGCAGAAAAGATAAAGATTGCCATCGGAGCAGTCATCCCGGATCTTGAAGATGCACCGGAGCCATTCTCAATCACAGGACCGAACCTCATGACTGCCCATCCTGTCCATGCTACAATCACATATCAGGAGATAGCTCACTGCCTTGACAAGTCAGTTGCAAGAATTGAAGCAGGAATCCTTCATGTACTGGAGCAGACACCACCTGAGCTTTATTCTGACATTGTCGAGAACGGTATTCACCTTGCCGGTGGCGGTTCTCTGCTCAGAGGACTTGCAAAACGTCTTACCGAAAAAGTAAACATACCTTTCTATGTTGCCGAGGACCCATTGAGGGCTGTTGCAAGAGGAACATGCCTCGCCCTCAAGAACACAGACAACTACACATTCCTCATGAGGTAAGACTTGAGAAAAAGTAAATTCATATCACAGGCCATAAATGCAGCTATCTTCATTATTCTGGAGGTAGCTGCGTTGAATATGCTACGCAACAACGGAACCCTGCAAAGAATCTGGCTTGCGAGAGGAGCACACGCTGTCATGGGAACAATCTGGGGAGGCAGTCAGGAGATAAAGCACTATTTCTCATTGAAGCAGCAGAATGACAGTCTGGCATATGAAAACAACGAACTGCGTATCAGTCTCGCCCAGCTTGAAGCGGCGGTCTCCGACAACATGAAACAGAAGGCGTATTCCGTTCCAGGAATGGTCGGGAGCTACAGATACATTCCCGCTTCAATCATGAAGATGGGAACCAAAAGCCAGCACAACTACCTCATAATCGACAAGGGTTACAAGGACGGCGTCGTTGAGGGTGCCGGCATAATCACACCCAAAGGAGCAATCGGCATAGTCGATGCCGTAAGCCAGAACTACTCTTACGCCCGTTCATTCAAGAACCACGAGATGAACATCAGCGCAAGACTTGGAAAGGGCGGAAGCATCGGACCGATGAGTTGGGACGGGTTCAGCAGCAAAGGTGCCATACTGAAGGAAATTCCCCATCACGTGGAGTTCTCCAAAGGTGACACGGTGTACACAAGCGGCCATTCATCCATCTTTCCTCCTGACATTCCTCTTGGAACCATAGGAGAATGCAAGGTGGTCAACGGTGCAACCTACAACATTGACATCAGTTTGTTCGAAGACTTCGGAGCATTGAGATACGTGACCGTCGTGCAGAACATCGACAAAGAGGAAATCGCAAAACTCGAACAGGAATAATGAAAGCAGGTCAGAACTTCGGGATATTGTTTTTTCTGCTGGTCATAGCCCAGATTGTCATCTGTAACTATCTTCAGCTGACTCCTTATGCCATTCCCACAATACTGCCGGCAATGATACTATGCCTGCCATTAGGTATCGGCACCATAGGTACGATGCTTATTGCATTTGCTGCCGGACTTTCCGTAGACTGGTTGTCGGAAGGAATACTGGGGCTTAACGCAGCTGCCATCCTGCCAGTCGCCTTCATAAAGAGATGGGTTATCAGGATGTTCCTTGGAGAGGATATTCTTACACGAAATGACAGTTTTACTTTCCGTAAGAACGGAGTGGTAAAGATTTCCGCGATCCTGCTTGTTTCAACAGCAGTCTTTCTGCTGATTTACACCTATCTCGACGGTGCCGGAACCAGACCTTTCTGGTTCAATGCGGTCCGCTTCACGGTCTCACTTGCCGTCAACTGGGTTCTTTCTCTGGTTGTAGTGAACCTTCTTATGCCTGACGACAGAAAATAGGAGGGCATCATGAAGTTAAACAGGAAGAACAAGCTTCTCATAGGCCTTTGCACGGCTGCAGCCATCATGCTGGCCAGACTCTTCAGCATCCAGATCATAGATGAAGATTACAAGCTGGATGCCCAGAACAACACGATGGTATATTCCATCATATATCCGACCAGAGGAATCATCCATGACAGAAACGGAGAGATTCTGGTAGGAAACAAGGTTGCATACGACCTGATGGTGACTCCCAAAGAGGTGGAGGAATTCGACACACTTGCTCTGGCGGAAATCATTGATGTAACCCCGGAGTTCATCAAAGAAAAAATGGATGAATTCCATCGTAACCGCAGAAGAATCGGTTACCAGTCGGTCGTCATGATAAAGCAGATGCCTCAGGAGACATATATGAAGTTTGCAGAGGTAGCATATCAGTTTCCTGGATTCCGTGGCCAGGCACGAAGCATCAGGGATTATCCTTTCAATGCAGGTGGAAATCTTTTGGGATATGTTTCGGAGGTCGATGCTGATTTCGTAAAAAGGAATCCGGAAGAATACAAGGCTGGAGACTATGCAGGAAAGACAGGTATCGAGGCCGCACGTGAAAAGGAGCTGAAAGGAGAAAAAGGTTATAACATCTGGCTCCGCAATTCCAGGAACAAGATTGAGTCCCGATACAGGAACGGTGAAATGGACAAGGAAGCTGTTCCCGGCAATGACATCACGACGACAATTGACGCAGAACTTCAGCACTACGGTCAGATGCTGATGCAGAACAAGGTGGGAAGCCTTGTTGCCATAGAGCCTGCTACCGGAGAGATTCTCACAATGGTTTCAAGTCCTGGAATTGATGTTGAGATGCTTGCTGACATAGGAAAGCATTATGGGGAGATTTCATCCAACCCTTACAAGCCGATGTTCAACAGAGCCGTACAGGCTCCCTACCCTCCGGGATCTGTCTTCAAGCTGGTCAACGGCCTTATCGGATTGGAAGAAGGTGTTGTTGGTACAGGTACACATTATCCGTGCAACATGGGATACAGATTCGGAAGGAACAAGCTGGGATGCCATGCACACAAGTCCCCAATATGTTTCGAAGAGTCCATCATGATGTCCTGCAACGCCTACTATTGCTATATTCTCAGAGACCTTCTGGAAAACGGGAAATACGAATCCATCGACCAGGCTATGGACAAATGGAAAGAATATGTCATGAGCTTCGGATTCGGGCAGAAACTCGGAAGCGACTTCCCGGCAGAATTGGGTGGCTTCATCCCTGATTCAAAATACTACAACAAAGTATACGGCAAGGGAGGATGGAAAGCGACAACTGTGATTTCACTTTCAATCGGACAGGGAGAAATCGGATGTACACCTTTACATCTTGCAAACCTTTGTGCCACGATAGCCAACAGAGGTTTTTACTATATTCCTCACATAATCAAGGATTCTGAGCATGTGACCATCGACAGGAAGTACAAGGAGAGGCACTACACCATGGTCGACACGACGCATTTCCCAAAAGTCGTAGGAGGAATGTATAGAGCCGTAAACAGCGGCTTCGGTTCTGGAGGTACTGCCAGCATTGCTGCTGTTGAAGGTCTTGATATCTGTGGAAAGACCGGAACAGCACAGAATCCTCACGGGCACGACCACTCGGTGTTCATCTGCTTCGCACCACGCGAGAATCCGAAGATAGCTGTCGCTGCCTACGTTGAAAACGGTGGTTTCGGAGCCACGTGGGCCGCTCCTATCGCTTCGTTGTTGACGGAGATGTATCTCACAGGGCAGATCAGCGACAACCGTAAATATCTGGAAGAAAGGATTATGAATGGGGATCTGATGGACAGGGTAAAGGTTAAGTGATTATGAGAGACGCAGGAGGACATAGAGGAAGAGGTCTGACCAGGAGCATTGACTGGAGTCTGGTCATATGCTGGCTGCTGCTCATTCTGATCGGATGGGCAAACATATACGCATCCGTCCATTCATCGGAACCGGCATCAATCTTTGACTTCACAAGCAGAAGCGGGAAGCAGTTCGTTTGGATGGTAACCGCTTTAGGTATTGCTGTCACCATATTGTTCATAATACCACCCAGGACCTATGAGGGACTGTCATTGCTGATCTATCTGGGAGTAATAGCTCTTCTTGTTGCCGTCATATTTCTCGGCATCGAAGTAAAGGGATCACGGTCGTGGTTTGCCTTCGGTCCCGTCCGGTTCCAACCGGCGGAAATTTCCAAGATAGCCACCTCGCTGATGCTGGCAACGGTTATGAGCCAGTTGGGATACAAGATAGGCCGGTTCAAGGATTTTATCGTCACTGCATTGATCATTCTTCTGCCGATGATGATAATTGTCCTTCAGAGCGAAACAGGTTCCGCCCTTGTGTATGTAGGATTCATCTTCATGCTTTATAGGGAAGGACTTTCCGGATGGCTGATATTCATGGTAGGTATGGCTATCCTGCTGTTCATCCTGACGCTCACATCGTCTCCATACGTCGCCATTCTGGTGCTTATGGGAGTCGCATCCTTGTGCATCTTCCTCTACTCGGGCCGGTTCAAGTGGTGGCTGTTCATCTGTATCCCCCTGATTGTTCTTTTCTCATTCATGCCGATGCTTCTGGAATATATTTCAGAAGCAGTCATAGGAGCAGAAACCATCGCATCTGTCAACGAAAGCATAGCCGCTGCAGTTGAAACGGGTGAGACTGTTGAAGTCCCATTCCTGATGAAGATAAAGCCGATATATATACTTTTAGGCTTCTCTATTCTTTCGCTGCCTTTCTTAGCCTTCCAGGCTTTCAGGGAAAGGAACACCTTCGTCCATCTGGCAATCATATCCTTTCTTGCCGGCATCATGCTGGTGTTTTCAGCTGACTTCCTGTTCAACGACGTGCTTCAGGACCACCAGAGAAAGCGTATCGAGGTGCTTCTCGGCATGAAGGAGGACCCATCGGGAGTGGGCTACAACGTCAACCAGTCAATGATAGCCATCGGTTCCGGAGGACTTTTCGGCAAAGGTTACCTCAACGGAACCCAGACCACATACGGATTTGTTCCTGAGCAGAGTACCGACTTCATCTTCTGCACAATCGGCGAGGAATGGGGATTCGTAGGGACTTCATTCATTATCCTTCTTTATGTTTTCCTTATATGGAGGATAATAGCCGATGCCGAGAGGAGCAGGGAGGCCTTCACAAGAATCTACGGATACTGCACGGCCTGCTGCATCTTCATGCATCTGTTCATCAATATCGGAATGACCATAGGACTGATGCCGGTAATCGGTATTCCGTTGCCGTTCATAAGTTATGGCGGCTCATCCCTGTGGGGATTCACCGCCATGCTCTTCATCTTCATCGCCCTGGACAGGAACGAGAGAAAGTATTTCTGATAAACATCCGGTAAAGAATGTACAAGGTGCTCGGAGGAAGGGTGTACATCCGTGATTTTCAAGACAATATTATTTTACACGATATGAAAAACTGCAAACTTTCCTCTTTGAATCTGCTCGCTGCCCTGGTGGTGGGAACACTTGTATCCTGCACCGGACAAGGAGTGCTGTCCAACAATCCGCTTGATGTAAAGTTAGGGGACCCTTACGTACTGCTCGCCTCTGACGGACATTACTATATGTATGGTACAGGCGGAGTGCAGGATGGGTTCGGATGCTACAGATCCGACAATCTTATCGACTGGGAGTATCAGGGTGCTGTCTATCAGGGCAACACGCCGGATTCATGGGCTGAGTCCTGCTTCTGGGCTCCGGAAGTATATGAAAGAAACGGCAAGTTCTATATGTTCTTCAGTGCGAACTGGAAGGTGAACCCTACTGCCGAACTGGAGAATTTCCTTATCGGAGTGGCTGTGTCGGACTCTCCTACCGGACCGTTCAAGGAGATGAGCGATGCTCCCCTTTTCAATCCGGGCTACCCGATCATCGATGCGAACGTGTTCTTCGATGACGATGGTAAATGCTATCTGTACTACTCGAGATGCTGTTACAAGCACCCTGTTGAAAGCGAGGTTGCTTTGTGGGCACGTGAGCAGGGCATGTATCAGGAGATTGAGGAAAGTTGGATCTACGGTGTGGAGATATCACCGGACTTCACTCATGTCATCGGTGAGCCGGTACTGCTGCTCTGTCCTCCTGAAAAGATGGATGACGCTCAGGCAGAATGGGAAAGCCGGTCAGTCACTGCCGGTGAAGCCAACCGCAGGTGGACAGAAGGCTCATTCCTGATCAAACGTGACGGGACATATTATATGATGTATTCCGCAAACTTCTTCGGTGGAGAGAATTATGCTGTAGGCTATGCCACATCCGCTTCGCCTCTGGGTCCATACACCAAATCTCCGGACAATCCTGTACTTGAAAAGAATACTCCAGAGGGAGGTAAGGTGACAGGAGTCGGACACAACAGCATCACATGGTCCCGTGACGGCAGCCAGCTGTACTGCATATATCACGGAAGGACAGAGGCAACGGGCGAGGAAAGGGTCGTGTTTATCGACAGGATGGACATCAAAGACGGAAAACTTACCGTAGACGGACCGACTACCAGATAGAGATATATGAAAGCGAAGTGACGGAATGCCACTTCGCTTCAAAATATTTATTGTATCAGAACACCGGCTTCGCACCAAAT
The DNA here is from genome assembly GCA_017625725.1 of Bacteroidales bacterium. Classification (GTDB taxonomy): domain Bacteria; phylum Bacteroidota; class Bacteroidia; order Bacteroidales; family UBA932; genus Cryptobacteroides. The sequence goes on from JAGAKH010000036.1 coordinate 16,992, forward strand.
GCGGTCGGTGTTCCTTTGTTTACGAGGGGCCAATCTTCGCCGTCCCAGAGCACCTTGTCAAGCATCAGGGTCCTTGCTCTGTCGCTATGGTTCCTGCAATATGCATGGTAAAGTATCCAGTCAGTGCCGGCGTTATCGGTGACGATTTCTGCATTATGACCTGTGCCGATGAAGTCATGGTCTCCGGAAATCAGGATTTCGTGCCTGTTGTCAAGCATCTTCTCACCCTTTCTGTTCACATATGGTCCGAACAGACTGGTGGAACGTCCCACGACAGTCTGATATGTGCTGTTGAAACCGTTGCAACATGAGCCTGTTGATGCAAACATATAATAATATCTGCCTCTCTTGTGGATATATGTGCCTTCGTATGCACTTCCTGCCACCTTCAGAGGCTCTGCACCTTCCTTGACGGAAAGAGCATCGTCAGAAAGTTCGACCGCATATATTCCGTTGAAACTTCCCCAGAAAAGATACTTCTTTCCATCTTCTTCAAAATAGCACGGGTCTATGGAATTGGTCACCCCTATCTCTTTACTGATGAACATCTTACCCTTGTCTTCCCAAGGGCCCACAGGATTGTCTGCCACAGCAACTCCAATTCCGCAGGTCTGGATTCCTCCCCAGACGGACATGGAATAATACAGGACATACTGCCCCGGACCGATCCGGTTCACATCCGGTGCCCATATTCCTCCGCCCTCCACGAAGTCAGGTCGGCCTGCATCGGTAAACACGGTGCCGCATTTCTTCCAGTTCACAAGGTCGGGCGAACACATTATGGGAACATTTCTGATGTCCTCCGTCGCATACAGGTAAAAGGCCCCATTGTCCTTCATGACTGTCGGGTCCGGAAGACTCATTCTGACAACCGGATTGGTATATACTCCGTCGGTCTTTTCTTTTTCAGGATCGGAGTTTGCAGCACAAGACAAAACCACTGTAGCTGCAATCAATGCACACAAGTTATTCATGATTATTTCATCTGAGGGGTTATAAATTCATCTGATATGACAACTTTCCCTTTTTTGATACGGAATTTTCCTATATGGATGATTCTCGGATTTATCTGTCCCGGGCTGTTGTGCGAGTGGAACACTATACGGTCCTTTCCTTTCGCATCCTTGAAAAGGGCGTGATGGCCGACGCCTTCAAGCGAATTGTAGAACTGAAGCACCGGATTACCCTCATATTTGGTCCAAGGGCCTTCAGGAGAAGAGGCCGTCGCGACACCGACCCCATATGCAGGGCTTTCGTAACTGTTTGCCGAATATGTCATGTAATATACACCGTTGCGTTCGATAACAGAGGGACCTTCATTCACTGACGGCCAGACCTTTTCCCAGTCCTGGCTCATCCCTATGCAGAATCTTTCTGTGCCTTCCACTATGGTGGCAAGGTCTTCATTCAGACGGGCCACCCATATCTCGTTGCCATCGTTTAAATGTACCCAATATATATAAGGTGTACCGTCGTTGTCTATGAACAGGTGATTGTCTATACCTTTGTGCCTGCGGATCGGTCTTTGCGATTTCTGACGGAAAGGTCCCAGCGGAGAATCAGACTCGGCGGCACATATATGTTCCTCGGATGAATAATACATAACGTATCTGCCGTCTACCTTATACACTTCCGGAGCCCAGAACATCCTGTCACCGAAGGAATCGTCCTTGTGAAGTGCAAAGAACATGGTCTCCCCTTCCGGCCACGACCATATCCTCAGGTCCTTTGAAACCACCACAGGAATACCCTCATCACTTCCGGTTCCATAAAGATAGTAAAGACCGTCTTCATAAAGGATGAACGGATCGGCAAATGGTATGACCTTCCCTTCCGGCACCTTCTGAGCAAGGGCGGAAAGGCAAAGTGCAAGTGCAGCTAAAATCGCGGAAAATCTTTTCATTTTCGTCTGACTGATAATGATTTGACAAATTTAACAAACTCAGCAGACAAATCAAATGTACGTTCTACTCTCCAAAGAGGTATCTGTGCTGTTCCGGAGTCAGCGTGTCGATTTCGCATCCCCAGAATGAGAGTTTGCGACGAGCCACCTCACGGTCGATTTCGAGCGGAACATCATTTACCATACAGCCCAGTTCACGGCTTACCTTGTCTCTGTTCTGGACGAGATACTTCGCACTGAGGGCCTGGATCGCAAATGACATATCCATGATTTCGGCAGGATGTCCATCACCGGCAGCAAGGTTGACAAGACGGCCTTCGGCGATTACATATATCTTGTTGCCGTTTTCGAGAGTATAGCCGATGATGTTCTTGCGGGCCGGTTTAGCCTCCTTGGCAATTTCCCTGAGTCCAGCCACATCGACCTCGCAGTCGAAATGACCTGCGTTGCAGCATATCGCTCCATCCTTCATCTTGAGGAAATGTTCCTTGACGATAACTGCGTCACATCCTGTCACAGTCACGAAGATGTCACCTATGGCTGCGGCCTGTTCCATCTTCATGACCTTGAATCCGTCCATCACAGCCTCCATGGCCTTGATCGGATCCACCTCTGTCACAATAACCTCAGCTCCAAGACCTTTGGCACGCATGGCAACACCTTTACCGCACCAGCCATATCCTGCAACTACGACATTCTTTCCGGCAACAATCAGGTTTGTTGTCCTGTTGATGCCGTCCCAGACAGATTGTCCGGTACCGTAACGGTTGTCGAAAAGATGCTTGCAGTCGGCATTGTTGACAAGCATCATAGGGAATTTCAGGGCCTTGGCCTTGTTGAGCTGAATAAGACGCAGGATTCCGGTAGTAGTTTCCTCACATCCTCCTATGATATTCGGAATCAGGTCGGTATACTCGGTATGCATGAGGTTGACAAGGTCACCGCCGTCATCGATGATGATGTTCGGTCCTACCTCGAGGACACGTCTGATGTGCTCTTCATACTCCTGAGGAGTTGCATCATACCATGCAAAGACATTGAGGCCGGCCTCCACAAGGGCTGCCGCCACATCATCCTGGGTCGAGAGAGGATTACTTCCGGTCACATACATCTCGGCTCCGCCTGCTGCAAGAACCTCGCAGAGGTATGCTGTCTTTGCCTCGAGGTGAACGGAAAGGGCAATCTTAAGTCCCTTGAAAGGCATTGTTGCCCTGAACTCTTCCTCAAGTCCGTTAAGGAGAGGCATGTGATGTCTGACCCAATCTATCTTAAGCCTTCCGTCCTGCCAAAGGCTTCTGTCGCGTATTTCACTTACCATAATTATATATTCTGAATGATCGCGGCAAAGATAGTCTTTTTAGATAATTAATTTTGCGATTTTGACCGGTATCGGTATTTTTGCATATCAAATTCAACAAGAACATGGGACTTCTTACAGGAAAGGTTGCCCTCGTGACCGGAGCAACAAGAGGAATCGGCAGAGCTATAGCTCTTCGTTTTGCCGCAGAAGGAGCTGATGTCGCCTTCACCTACAGGTCACAGCACGAAGCCGCACAAAGTCTTATAGAAGAAATTCAGGCCACCGGAGTCAAAGTAAAAGGATTTGCATCGGATGCTGCAGATTTTGAAGATTCCCACAGCATCGTTTCAGAAGTACATAAGGAATTCGGACGGATCGACATATTGGTAAACAACGCTGGAATAACAAGGGATGGCTTGATGATGAGAATGACGGAGGAGCAATGGGATGAAGTCATCGGAACAAACCTCAAATCAGCCTTCAATTTCATCCATGCATGTACGCCGATAATGGCAAGACAACGCTGCGGAAGCATAATCAACATGTCTTCTGTAGTCGGAGAATCGGGCAATGCCGGACAATGCAACTACTCCGCATCAAAGGCCGGACTCATCGGACTGTCCAAATCCATAGCTAAGGAAATGGGCTCAAGAGGCATAAGGGCAAACTGCATCGCTCCCGGATTCATTGCTACCGACATGACAGGAGCCTTGCCGGAAGATGTCAGGAAAGAGTGGGAGAAACAGATCCCTCTACGCAGGGCAGGAACCCCTGAAGATGTAGCTTCAACGGCTCTGTTCCTTGCCAGTGACCTTTCTGCCTACATAACAGGCCAGGTCATCAACTGCTGCGGAGGTATGGACTGCTAGAAAGGTATCGTCTCTCCGTTAAGAACGAAATCAGTAAAGACTGCCGTTGCAGACTTTGAATTGTCTGCACTGTTGGCAGCCAGGCCAAGATACACGGTGTCCGGCAATCCGCTCACCGTGTTTTTCTTTTCACCACCGAATGTGGCTCCTCCGTCAAGGGAATAGGATGTGATCAGTTCAGATCCCTGTCTCGTGACACAGACCACCACCTCTGAACCTCCGGACTGTGGAGAAGGCATCTCACCCTTCTTCACCTTTTCGCCCGAAGCCAGACGATAACTGTAATAATATCCGGTCTTGCTCATTGCAGACATACCGTGGAGAAAGTCAGTTCCCTCTTTGGATATGTCCGGAGTCACCAATATGCCGGCCAGACCCTGGTTGGAGTCCTTTGCCACCTCAAATGACACGACCCTTGCAGTTGCAGTAAAGTCACCGCTCACCTTTATGTATACATAACCGAATGACTGGGCCCCGCTCTCGAATTTTCCATTTGCTGTGACTGTCAGCCTTCCTCCGGAAACAGTTGCCGAAGCGGTCTTGCCGCCACATGCAGTTGCTGACCATCCGTTGCCGAGTTCTTCTGATGGAGGCGTGTCGGTTCCTGGATCATCTTCTCCGTCTTGCGTGCCATCACCTCCTCCTTCTGAGGTTCCTAGTCCACCGTTATCCACTTCTATCGGAGCCTTTGCAAAACCCGGAAGCTTTCCTACACCGGAAGAAGACGGCACGATAACGGCAAGATCAGATGCCGGATCCACCACATAATCATATGACGGTCTGAAATCCTCAAAGGTAAGAGGAGAAACAAGCTTTTCGCCATTATATTTTGTGTACTCAAGATTGGTGAAAGGATATGGATCGGTAGCGTCAGAAGGCCTGTTCAGGAACTCATTATCCCTTTCATATACATAGCCGGCAACGCTTCCAGTCAGATTGGACACCCAGCTGCTGCCGCTCTTCTTGGCAGGATAGGTACAGATATCAATCGGAAGGCGGACTCCGTCAAACAGGTTATATTCAACGAGGACCTTTGCATTATAAGCACTACCCACACCGTAAGTATCACATCCGTTGAAGAAATTGTTATAGACATGTGCCTTTCCGAATCTGACTCTTGGATGTCTCGAATTAGACCTGTCGAAGAAATTATGATGGAAGGTTACTGTTATCTTCTCATCCGCAGTCGCACTGTTGGAATGGCCGACAAGGCAGGACTTCTGAGTCTTTATGAAATGGCACCATGAAACTGTCACATTATATGTCTGATGAGTCACATCACACGAACCGTCCTCATAATCCTTTGTCTGATTAACAGATTCGAAGGTACAGTGATCGACCCAGACATCATGGCTCTCCTGCATCGAAATGCCGTCAGCCCCATTGTCAGCCTTAGGCTGGACTATATATACATTGCGGATGACAATGTTGGATGCTTCATTCAGGAAGAAACCGACATTCTGCATCTTGAATCCGTCCGTGCCATATATACTTATGTTGTGAGTTCTCTTGATATCGAACCACGGGCTTCCGCCATCACGTCCCTGCGATGCAGTGAATGTACCGCTCAGCCACACCACGGCCGGTTCAGTACTCTTGTTCTTCTCCCTGGCCTTGAGCCATTCACAGAATTTAGCCCCATCATCAAAATGATGGACCTTTCCACCTTCACCACCTGTTGTACCTGCGGCATATCCATAAAGACGGTCCAGCTCCACACTGCCTGTCACCGGTGGTTCAGGGAGCACTGGATCATCGGGCAGATCCGGGTTTTCCGGGTTCTCCGGATCATCAGGCTGATCTGGATTTTCCGGATCCTCCGGTCCTTCGGGCTGGTCCGGGTTTTCCGGATCTTCAGGGGTATCAGGGCCGTCAGGCTGGTCTGGGCCGTCAGGGTTTTCCGGATCTTCGGGGGTTGCCGGATCTTCGGGGTTTTCCGGCTGATCGGGATCAGTGTTTTCAGTCTTATCGTTTTCGGTCAGAGGATCCTGGTCGCATGCGACAAAGAATAGAGGAAGCAGAATTGCTGCTAGTATGAGGCTTCTTTTCATGTCACAAATATAAGTAATTCACCACATTTATATCTTTTTTATGATTATTTCCTTTTTTTAAGACTCTTTTGATTTCATTTGCCTCCCATAAACGGCAGAGCATCCATGAACATTCCCATCAGACACATATTCACATGCATTATGGACATCCTTATTCCAAGAAGATGCCTTGTATGCGGATGCAGTTTACTGGTCAATGAAAAGCACATCTGTCTGCATTGCATGGCCGATCTTCCATTGACATATTTCTGGACCTACCGTCACAATGCCATGGCAGACAGGTTCAACGCCCTCATCGAGCAGAAGCACCCGGACAACTCACACGAAAGATATGTGAATGCTGCAGCCTTGTTCTTCTATAGTCACGAAAACGGGTATCGCGAGATTCTTTACAGCCTGAAATACCATTACAACATCCCTGCGGGAGAATTTTTCGGGAAAATGCTGGGAAAGAGACTGAGTCAGTCTGAGACTTATGCAGATGTGGATATCGTCATCCCGGTTCCGCTTCATTGGAGAAGATACTGGTCCAGAGGATACAATCAGGCGGAAGTCATTGCAAAAGCTGTCGCAAAGGAGCTGAATGCAGAATTAAGGACCGACATTCTTAAAAGGAACCGGCACACCTCAACTCAGACCAAGCTGGACATCGAAGGAAAGGCCGCCAATGTCGAGGGTGCATTCATAGTCAAGACCCGTACCCTTCCCGGATCCATTCCTGAAAGGCCCGAGGATGCTCATCACATTCTGCTTGTCGATGACATGTTCACTACGGGATCAACTGCTTTGGCGTGCTTTACGGCTCTGCGGACGGTCTTCCCTCCGAGCGTGAGGATCAGCGTGGCCACGCTGGGAGTTGTGGGAGGGACGTAAGGTTCATACACTTATATCAACTAATTCTAAACAATATTTTATGGAAGGGAAACAGAAAAAAGAAGAAAAGACCTACATACAATCAGAAATTGGTAGTAGTGCAAAAATCGAGGATCGGATATTTTCCGTAAGAGGTAAGCAAGTCATGATCGACAAGGACCTGGCACTGTTATATGGTGTGGAAACCAAAAGATTGAATGAACAGGTAAAGAGAAATATTGAAAGATTCCCTGAGGACTTTATGTTTCAGTTGACGATGGAGGAATGGCAACTTGTAACTCGTACAGACTTGAAGTCGCAATTTGCGACCTCAAGTTGGGGTGGAACGGATAAAACTCACTGCCTGTCCACGAAAAAAGTCGCTCTGATGGACAGACCCAGACTGAGATAGGGTCTAGAGGTTGGACTAAGGGCACAAAGCATGAGGAGCGAGCCCTTCGGCGTAGCTCGCGTAGCTTGCTTTGAGCGGCTGGCCGGCGTACTTGCCAGCCGCGTTGCCTGCCGACCATACTCCCGCCATCTAAATCGTGGGCTGTCCACGAAAAGTGCCGTTTCTGTGGATATGAGACCAAGATAGGGGCTTTTGTCCATGAAAAGGGCCTGTTTGGTGGACAGAATGAATAACCACATATAATTTTATTACATATGAAGAAGGATTTTAGTGCTCTGAGTTTTTCAGAGAAGGAAAGGATTTGTGATAGTGTATTTGACTGTAACGGGCCATATTGGCACTTATACACTGACGGAACAAGAATGCAGAATATTTTCTGCAATGAGGAAGACTTCAAGATCGGGATGTGGTGTCTTGCTATGACACTTTTCCCGTGCAGATCTGCCCGAGCCCTCACCTTTGAACTGATGAGCAATCATCTCCACTTGATAATGGCCGGACAGAGGAATGGGTGTATCGATGCCTTTGAACTTTTAGTATCAAGACTCAAACGCATCTATGCTAAAACGGGGCGCATCATAGACTGGAACAGCTTCAAAATGGAAATCCTGCCCATAGAGGACATCCAGACACTGCGCAACGAAATCATATATGTCAACCGCAACGCTTTTGTGGCCAATCCGGCATACACCCCGGACTCCTATCCTTGGGGAGGGGGCTGTGCATATTTCTGTCCTTGGCTCAAACATATAAAGACCACGCCTCTGGGAAACCTGAAAGTGAACAATCAGAGAGCACTTCTGCACACAAGAGATGTGGCCCCGTTCTCGCAATTACTGGAAGTGGACGGCATGCCCTTCATCCCATCCTTCTGCGATATCAAACTCGGAGAAAGCATCTTCAGAGACGCAAGAAGCTATTTCAACTCACTCACCCGCAACGCCGAAGCATTCAGTCAGATCGCGTCCAGACTAAAAGACTCTATCTTCCTCACCGACGAGGAACTCTACTCGGTCATATGTTCACACATCAGCAAAGAGTACTCAATCAAGTCGCCATCTCAACTCAGAGCCCAACAAAAGATCGACACAGCTCGCCACATGCACTTCAACTACAACGCCTCCAACCAGCAGCTCAGAAGAATGCTGCGGCTCGACCTCTCAATCCTGGAGGAACTGTTTCCATAAGTTTCCCGTCACAAGAAAGACGTTTATTGGACAGTCGCAGTCGTAAGAGATGCCCGGTCGGAGCCGGGCATGACGAAACAAACAACCGAGCATGGCGAAACAGCCGAACATGACGACCCACCAGTCATTGCCGGCTGCGACCGGCAATCTCATAAATCCAACCGTCACCCCGACCTGCCCAACTGTCATCCCCGACCTGATCGGGGATCTTCGCACCGACTCTCTCGCACCGGGCGCGAGAAGAAAGGATGCAAAATGCATGACCATGGGAACCTGCTACGCGGGATTCCCTGGTCACGCTGATTAAAAGTTATTCTTTGACGCAACGGACTGCCTGACTGTTCGCTCGATCGTTGTCGTACGACGGATTGACGCTGCCTTCGTAGTAGAAGTACAGGAAGTACGCGTAGTTACTGTAAGGAGAAGCTGACCAGTAGTAGCCGCCGTAGCCGACACCGTAGAGACCGCCATCGCCGTAGTAGCGATAACCCGAAGCAGGGTACCAAGTTGTTGAAGGTGAACTGATGCTGAACGACATTCCTTCGTTTGTACTATCGTATGTTTTATCATCAAATCCGGCCTTTGACCAAACGCCATTGCTGCCACCGTCAGGTACACGCCAACCGGCTGGACATGGATCGTAAATCGACTTGGCCTTGTCTGAAGTAGTCCATAAAGAGTTGTCACGAGAGGAATAACACCAATCATAAT
>JAGAKH010000037.1 GCA_017625725.1 Bacteroidales bacterium
TCTGTAGATGCAGACGGTAACCCTATTCTGAGCGGAACTTATAGGGTATATGCAATAGCTAACTGGAGTGGAGAAGCTTTTGGAAACCTTACGACAGAAAACCTTAAGGCCATGTCTGAGGCGAAGCTCAAAAGGACTGTCGCTTCAAATACCGGCTTTGCATATAAGGTCTCTGGAGACGAGCGTTTCCCTATGTCCAGCTATACTGAGAAGATTGTCATCAATCCATACGACGATAATGGTGTTACTGCTGTCAGTGTGACTTTGAGAAGGCTAATCGCTCATATCGAGTTCGTCTTCCGCAATGGAACGGAGGTGGCAGATCCATCAGAATCGGTTACGGAAGAGAATCCGCGCTTTACTCCGCACTCATTCTCAGTGTACAATATACCGAGGAATGCGTACCTGATCAGCAAGGGTACAGGGGAGAAGGCCAACATGCTGACGGAAAATGATCTTAAAGTATATGGAAACGCTGAAAATATCGAGATCATCGGAGATGGCAAGATAGAGTTCTTCATGCTGGAGAATGTCCAGGATTATGGTACATCGACAACTTATGTCCAGCGCGATGCATGGACAGGCGGCTCTGAAGATAGTATTACTGCCCCATACGAAAAAGACTTCATATACGCCCCCGAGAACAGTACATATGTAGTTGTCAAGGGAGAATACGTCGGTACCAAATATTTCGGAGAGGTTTCATATACCATCCATCTCGGAAATTTCTCATCGAAGAGTCTTACTGACGGTACGGCTCAGTACTCAAGGGGAGGTTACGACAACTTTACGGTCAACAGAAACGAATACCATACCTATACCGTGACAGTGAATGGTGCCAATTCGGTTGTGACTGAGAATCAGACCGGTACAGACGAAGGAGGTGCAAATCCGGGAGCGGAGGGCACGCTGACCCAGACTTCCGGCACACAGTTCGTGCTTGATGCCCACTATGAGACAGTAATGTTGTCATTTGTGCTGGATGGGAAGTGTGAGGAGCCAAGCATGATTGTAAGCACCCCGTACAATGCGATGCAGAAATATACTCTTTTCGGTGATGCTGCAGACTATGCAGGCGCGGACTACAAGTGGGTAAAATTCATGGCGCCGACATTGACTTCATCGCTGCCTGCGTATCCTGAGGAAGCGGATCAGGAGACGAAGCTGACAGATATCGTTGGACTGGCAGAGGAACTGCGTAAGGCGTTTGTCAATAAGTATGAATCTGCTCCGGATGGAGCCCACTATATGATAAGTGATGGAATAGTCTACGTTGTCGCATTCGTTGATGAGTATTTCTATGAAAATACTCCAGACGGCAGAGGCTGGCCAGGTTTCGTCAATCAGGACAACCGCGTACTCATCCTCAATCCGGACAAGAATACAAGTATAGACGGCAACAGTACAGCATATCCTACCTATATCTTCTCGATCTCCCAGAGGTCGATAAAGACGACATATGCTACGGCCAGTCAGACTGTCAATGCATTTGGAATTGAAACATGGAATGAGACCGGTAGAGTCGCATGGGGAACTCCAAATAGCGAGACCGGGCTTGATGATTATGACGGATATGCAAATACACAGACTTTGCTCGGAGATGATTGGTTAAGCGAGACTCTGATGGCGACAACGGGCTATAGAACATCTACATCTATTTCCGACAATACAAAGGAGTCTCATGTGTTCTATTCATCAGGTGACGGATTGAGTGGAATTTACGGATATAATTCATGTCTTACCAGAAATAGAGACGAAAATGGTAACGGAGTGATTGATGATGGGGAGCTGAAATGGTATCTGCCTGCCGTATTCCAGTATACTGCATTGTGGATGGGACTTGATTATCTCAAGGAGGACACTCAGCTGTTCGATCCCAAAACTGAGATTAGTTCTAGTGACGAATTGACTGAATATAACTTTTATACAAGTTCGGATAATGGCAGTGCGAAATCACAGTATTGGTCTATAGAGGGCGCGTCTTATGGTGACAGAAAGCATACTAATGCTGTAAGATGTGTCAGGAACCTGTATGATAGCAATGGAAATGGCATTTACGATGATGTTAATCCTAAAGTGTCGGTGAATGATTCGGAAAACAGGATAATAACAGTGACAGGTGCCTCGGAAAGTGCTCTCAGAACAGAAACTATGACAGGAGGAGAATACACTGCCGGACATACTGAGCGAGATGCAAACAACAGACTTCCTAAGGCATTCGAGATTGCTAAGTATTGTGTCGGAGAGAGCATAGGAACGTCTGCATCTGGATTAATTAAATTTAAGAATCTGGGTGATGTTACGCTGACCTTCAGTAGGCTGTCAAAATCAGGAAATACAGTGTCTCTGACAATTGTTCCGGAAGATGGCTATACCTATAGAGGTAATAGTAATGAGAATCTGGCGAATAATGGATATACTGCGACATCATCAGGAGCACAGCCTTGGCTTACTTTGACAATAAGTAAAAATGATATTTCAGATGCGGTATGTGTATGGTTCGAAGAAGATGATTCTGGGAATGTGTATGTAATCATATATCATAAGGACTCAAATCCATCACAGGCTAATAA
>JAGAKH010000038.1 GCA_017625725.1 Bacteroidales bacterium
AATGACGGCGACATCGGTATAATATCTCAGATCACGCGGATCACCGTTTGTATTGGAGATCTGCATATTCTGATAGACTCCGGAAGTCGTATACGGCTCCGGAAGGTGACCGTCAAACTTTCTGCCACCTTCAATGACCATCTCCCTCCAGACAATCTTTTTCATTCCATCCTCATTCCTGACCCATGGTCCTCCTGTGGAGCTCCAGCCCGGAGAAGCCGCCACGCCCACCTCCATACCAAGAGAATCAGCCAGCTGAATTGCATGATAATAGGCCTCATTCCACTCAGGAGTCATGTACTTAAGTCTCTTATCTACAACCTGAGGCGTCGAAAGACTGGCATCGAAGAGATGAAAACCGGCAATTCCGACACTGTTCATCCACTGCAAATCCTTCCTGATGCCCTCTTTGGTAATGTTTCCGTTCATCCAATGCCACCACACGAGAGGTCGCGCACTCTGTGGAGGGGTTACAAAATCCGAATATATCTGTTCGAGATTCTGCCTGTCGCCAGACCAGATGCCGGTCCTGCCGCAAGAGGGAAGAAGTAAAATCAGAAATAAGCCTAAAATGCGTGCTCTCATAGTTTTCTTCTTGCTGTTAAAGGTATCTCATTACCCATGAATGCAGCTATCATAGGGTTGATGAATTCTTTCTTGGTTTCATAGTTGGTAAAGAAGCACAAGGTCTCCTGCGAATCCGGGAATATGCCCATCCATCCTTTGTAGCAGCGGTTGTTGCCGCTATGGTGATATACCATGCCCATCTCAGGATGCTTATCCTTCCTCCAGACGAGTCCCTGATAATCCCCGCTCGGAGTCATGAAATACTCCTTGAACATCAGATCATACGACTCCTTTGACAAGTCTGCGCCACCCATAATCCAGCGCATGAACGCCGTATATTCCTCCGATGTCGTTCTAAGGGTATAAGCGGCATTCGCTTCCTTCCATGTAGTGGTGTAACGCCATTTTCCATTGGCCAGATATCCTCTTGCCGCAGTCCAGTCATATTCATCCTGCCAGAAGTAGTTGGAGTGCTGCATCCCAATCTTGTCAAAGATATAATCTTTTGAATAGAACCTCAAGTCTTTGCCAAGAATATGGCCGATGGCAAGGTCCAGAAGGTGGATTCCAGGGCCGGAATAACGGTATCCCTCACCAGGAGTTCCTTCGTACACGATATCCTTATATGTCTTGTTGTCCAGACCGGTTGTATGGACAAGAGTCATAAATGGAGTAATCTTCTTTGCCTTCTTCCTGCTGGCCTTGTCTGCAAACAGATCCAACATACCTTTCCAATACTTATACAAAGGTCTGTCAAGTTTGAGTTTGCCCTCTTCGACAAGTTTGAGGGCAATATATGCCATTGGAGGCTTTGAGATAGAAGCTGCCTGATAAATTGTGTTTGTCGAAAGAGGAAGCGTCTCCTGAGGCCGCCCTTCGAGTGCATAGAATTTCTCGTTCACCACCACAAAGGATATGGTATCTGTCGGCGAAGTATAGGTAACCTGCATCGAAGGAAGGCCAGCTTCCTTGACGATTTCCAGTACACGAGCCTTCAATGCTTCTTCATTTTTTGCAGACTGCTGGCCCGCGCATTCAATGCGGGAGCCAGCAGTACAAGCAATTATAAGCAAAATTGAAATTAACCTATTCATATCTTAATGTGTTTCCTGAATGCAACGGACATTGAACCCATATCCATTGTTAAGGCCGTTAAACCCTGTATATCCCATACGGATTGAACGTGCAGCTGTACCTGAAGCACTACCATAAGAAGATGTCCACATGTAACCGATACCATCGCCCACCCAGTTCCAGGCACTTGATTTAGAAGACATTGCAGAAGCAATAGGAAGCCACGTCTGCGTCGAACCGCCATCCACATTCATTACAAAGCCCAGATTTGATGTA
>JAGAKH010000039.1 GCA_017625725.1 Bacteroidales bacterium
GTTACCAAGTATAATATTGAACCTAAGAAAAAGAACGTTTAAGTAATATGAGGCACAATAAAGCAATCAACCACCTTGGCCGCAAGAGCGGACATCGTAAGGCTCTCCTCGCCAACATGGCTACTTCACTCATTCTTCACAAGAGAATCAACACAACAGTAGCAAAGGCTAAAGCTCTTAAGATGTATGTTGAGCCGCTTATCACCAAGTCAAAAGACGATTCGACTCATTCACGTCGTGTCGTATTCAGCTACCTCAAGAACAAGGAGGCTGTGACTGAGCTTTTCCGCACAGTTGCTCCTAAGATCGCTGACCGTCCAGGCGGATACACTCGCGTGTTGAAGACTGGTTTCCGTCAGGGTGACGGTGCTGACATGGCTCTCATCGAGCTTGTTGACTTCAATGAGGCAGCTCTTGCTTCAGCTCCAAAGAAGGCAGCAAAGAAGACTACACGTCGTAGCTCTAAGAAGGCTGTTGAGGCTGCACCAGCAGAAGTTGAGGCACCTGCAGCAGAGTAATCTGAAGCTCCGCGGCCCAGACGCCGCACTATATAAGATCCGGATTCCGCAAGGTTTCCGGATTTTTTGTTATATTTGATTACGTATCAGGGGTCGGAAAATTGTTCTTATTCATTAAACCTATTGTCGAATGGGTCATGACAATAAATATTCGGACCGGAATCTGATAGAAGATCTGCTTCAGTCTGGAGCGGATGTCCGTGCTTTTGAGAGGGTGTTCCATAGATATTACCCTATGGTGCTGAATTTCATCAAAGGCATGCTCAAGGACTTTGTCATGGCAGAAGATGTTGCTCAGAACATCTTCATGAGGCTTTGGCTTAACCGTTCAACCCTTCATAAGGACCAGTCTCTCAAGAATTACCTTTGTATAATGGCTCGTAATGAGGTAATCAACATTCTTTCTTCCAAAAGTTCGAAGTCGCTTACATTACAGCCAACAATCCAGGATTCCTATCTTATGGACCACCGTTCGGTAGAGGATTGGCTCAGTTACAATGAGACAAATACGAGGATTCAAAATGATATCGAAGCCCTTCCACCTCAGCGTAGAGCAGTTTTCAAGATGAGCAGGTACGAGCATATGAGCAATATGGAGATAGCAGTGAAGCTTAATCTGTCCGTTAGAACTGTAGAAAAACATATTGAACTTGCATTGAAGGATCTACGTCGTTCGATGAGTTGAAAATCCAGATGATCGTGAAGACGCATATACAGGTATTTTGTATGTCGGCGGTACTCTTGCTGCTGACATCTTGCATGAATGAACCGGCTGAGGTCAAGATTCTGTATTGGAATATACAGAACGGCATGTGGGCGGATCAAGGCAATGATTACGATCATTTTGTGGATTTCGTAATGGATGAGGATCCGGATATCTGTATCTGGGCAGAGGCAGAATCGCGTTATCGTACGGATACTGCTGTAAAGATGGCGGGGTGCGAGGAAGCCTACCTTCCCTATAACTGGGATCTGCTTGCGAGACGTTATGGGCATCGGTATGTCTGCATGTCAGGAAAACGCGACACCTTTCCTCAGGTTGTGACATCGAAGTACCCGATAAGAACAGTCAGGAGAATCAATGGAAACGGGGATGATATAGTTGTTGTCCATGGTGCCGGTCAGGTTGAAGCGGATATAGACGGCGAAAAGATAAATATTGTGACCGTGCACACATATCCTTTCAAATATGCATATCTTGCTGAGGATCAGAAGGCCAGTGCTGCGGAGAATGGCGGCGATGTATTCAGGGCTGCTGAAGTGAAATACATCTGTGAGCAGACTATTCTTGAACAGGACCCTGAGGGTAAGGATAACTGGATCATGGTCGGCGATTTCAATGCTGTTTCACGAGTGGACAACTGGCATCTTGGCCGTCCAGAAGATGACAAGGCCTTCCTTCTCAACGACTATGTGCGTTCTCATACCCCTTATCTTGATCTGATTGAACATTGGTATCCTGGAGAATATCAGAAAAGTACGTTCTCCGGACGACGTATAGACTATATTTATCTTACACACTCTCTCTTTGAAAAGGTCATCGAGGCAAGAACAATTTACGATGGTTTTGCCACGACGCATCGTGACGGGCGTGAAGGCATTAAGTTCTGTCATCCTTCTGACCATTATCCGATCACCTTTACCGTTGCATTCTAAGCTGTCTGAGTGCGTTTTCTGGTAGTTGAATTACGTGATGAGGCTTTCTGGATTGTTCTTATAGGGTATTACTCTCTAAATACCTATAGGAATGGACTTTTTGAGAAAGTATTTTGCGGGCGGACTGACACCTAATGAAGAGAGCCAGGTGCAGGAATGGCTTGTCGAGCATTCTGATGATCCTCAGGTACAAGATGCCCTTATGACCATTATGTCGGAATTGGAGGCAGAGGATATGGCTCTATCTTCTGCGGCATTTGCAGATGTGTGCAAGAGGCTTGGCCTGGACAGGCGGAGCCGTCTTGGAAGTATTGTCAGGAAGGTAAGCCGTTGGGCACTTGGTGTCGCCGCATGCCTTATTTTACCGTTGCTCGGTGCATTTTTACATAGCACATTCTTTTCTGAGCAACAGGTGGAATGGGTGGAGAACAAGGTCCCTCATGGTCAGACCGAGGAACTGATGCTGGCAGATGGCACTTGTCTTTATCTGAATGCAGGAAGCCGCATCACTTATCCTTCCAATTTTACAGGGGACGAGCGAAAAGTCTTTATCGAAGGAGAGGTCTATGCTGAAGTTGCAAGCGATCCGGAGCATCCGTTCGTCATCTCATCCGGTGATGTCAACGTCAAGGTTCTGGGTACTACATTCAATTATAAGGCTTATGACAGTTCCGAGTGTGTCGAACTTATTCTGTTGGACGGCTCGGTCAAGATGGAGATATCCTCCAAAAACCGTTCACGCACTCTTGAACTTGAGCCCGGGGAAATGGTTCAGTATGACCGCAAAAGCGGAGAGATCGATCTGAGGAACTTCAATCCGTTGCAATATAAAGGTTTTCATGAGAACAGGTCCATTCATTTCTTCAATCTTCGTCTTTGTGACATAGTCTCCGACCTTGAAAGGATTTTCGGGATAAAAGTGGTACTTCTCGACGAATCCCTTGCGGACACAAGATATTTTGCATGGTTTACCAACAATGAGACTCTCGAGCAGATTCTGAAAGGCATTAATGCAGATGGAAAGATGAATTTCACAAGTCGTGATGGAGTCATATACATATCGCGCAGATAACTGATATAAACACTATTTACAATTAATAACCAGATCTTATGAGAAGCGATTCTTTTGAGTCAGGAAAACGTCTCAGACGTTTCCTATTTATGGCTTTGATGCTGGTACTGATGACACCGTTGTCAATGTCAGCCCAGCAAATAAGCCTGTCAATGAAGAACGTGACTGTTCAGGAAGCGATTACTGCCCTGAATCAGTCCGAGAACTACTCTATCATTCTCAACGCAGACGAGGTTGACCTCAATAGACGCATAAGCGTAAATGCAAGGAATGCGTCTATTTCTGAAGTACTTGATCAGGTCTTCAGTGGTCAGAAGGTCTCGTATGTAATTGATGGTCGCAGCATATCTGTGACAAAGAAGCAGGAAGAGCCGAAGGCTTCTACGGCTCAGGTCAAGAGAACCATCCGTGGAAAAGTGATGGACTCTCAGGGGGAGCCTCTTATCGGGGCTTCGCTTCTGGTGGAAGGTACGAAGACCGGTTTCCTTACTGACCTTGACGGAAACTATGAAATGACGGATATTTCATTTCCGGCTAATGTAGTGGTTTCGTTCATCGGATATTCCGATCAGGTGATATCGATGAAGGGAAATGAGCGGGTACCTTTCAATATCTGTTATAAGTAATTTTGTTCCCCAGATATCGGAAAAATAAGAATCCTCAGAAATCGGAAATGCAAGTCCCGTATTTCGGAAACGTGATTCCCCATCTGATATTGGCAATTAAGTTCAATAAAAAAGAGTGTATTTTAGTA
>JAGAKH010000040.1 GCA_017625725.1 Bacteroidales bacterium
CTAAACATGAACAGTCATGATAACAGCAACAGGTAATAACTTCGGAGCTGGTGAAATTGTCCTGAAGGACTACCAGCGTGACCACATAATAATCTTCAATGGAGAAGTCTCGTTCGACCCTTCCAATGAGGCATACAGGAGTGTGGATGTCTTGGAAATCTACTTCCCGGATCTGTCTCTCAACAAGAGTTCCATCTCCGGCATCCTTATGCACGGTTCCGCTTCGCCTCGTCCTCGCGGTACCTGCGTGAAGACCTGGATCAAGGACTGCAACACAGTATGTGTCGAGAAGGTCACCGCATGGGATGATGAAGAACAGATCACTCTTTCTTTTGCTTGTGCATACGTTCCGAAAGGCCAGCATCAGACTTTTGAGCCTATGGAATGGATGAAAGTCTATGAAATGAACAAGGTGGGCACAGTCAATACTGGCCAGACCTATTGGACTATGTGTGACGACTGGGCTTGGATAACATTGACATTCACCAGTCTCAAGCAGCCGGATGAAAACACTTATGTTTCTTTTGACGTGAGAGACTTCCCAGAAGACCTGGACTTCTCAGGAACCATGTTATTCAACGAGGCGATATCTCCAAGCGTTGGAACAGAGATGGCCAAGTTCACCATCAAAGGAAAGACAGTGACAGTTCTCGATAAGAATATGCATCGCTATTCAGAACAATCGTGTGGATTTGTGGTGTTCATTATCAGAGATAAGAATATTGCCGAGTAATTATGCCAAAAATGTCTCACATAGAAATCACACGTCTGCAGGGCGGTCTTGCGATTGCCAGCTTCGTCAGCGGAGTTGTCATTGCGATGGTGTGCCTGTTCTGGATCGAGCCCCTTGGAGAAATCACATACTCTGCAATCTCGATCGTCAGCGAACTCCTGGTTCTCTGCGGTGCGATCCTCGGCGTGAAGGCATCCTACGACATCAAATTCCACAAGTTTGAAGCAGAACTGCTCAAGAAAGCAGACCGTCCTACTGTCATTCCGAGCGACCACCGGGAGTCGAGGAATCTCTAATACTACTAAACTATGAAAAACTTCACCCTCGTTCTTTTCTCTGCCCTGTGTGTAGCCTGTGCGACCACCCGCCAGGCTGCACCGTCAGAGAAGATCATAACAGAAACCCGTATCGAGACCGTCTATCAGACCGATACCGTCTATCTGGAAGTACCTCAGATCGTCGAGAAAGTTGTGACGAAAGATACCGTATCAGTTCTCGAGAATGAATTTGCCAAGAGTGCAGCTTCAGTGTCAGATGGATTGCTGGCTCACTCGCTGGAGACAAAGCCGGTTCAGAAGCCTGTGGAAGTTCAGACGAAGATCGTCTATCGTGACAGTGTCATTTTCAAGGATGTAGTCGTCTATGAAACAGTAGAAGTCGAAAAAGAACTCACCCGGTGGCAGACCTTCAAAATGAAAACCGGAGGCATAGCCCTCACGATCCTCTCGCTCCTGGCACTTGCTACCATCGGCTGGATCATCATCCGAATCCTACGAAAACGCGCGTAAAACACAATATCATTAACTTAAACCCAACAAACTATGAAGTACATTCCTTCTATCGCCTTTGAGGAGATGTCAGGCTCCGCAAAAGGAGTGACC
>JAGAKH010000041.1 GCA_017625725.1 Bacteroidales bacterium
TATTTTCATCAATTTTTAACACTTTTTTCGGCTTTGTTCTATGCCGTCTGCGAGGTGCTGTAAAGCTACCCAAAAACGGGCTGTTGTATGCGTAAGTAATTGAAAACTATATAATTGTTAAATTTTTAACGAAGTATTGATGAAATATACCATATTATTATAAAGAAACTGACTGAATGAAAAAATTCAACCATATACTCCTTGTCGTAGCAGCTGCATTGATGGTCGCATCCTGTGCCATTGATGAGATGTGGGACGGCATGGAGCCTCAGGAAGATGGAGAAGAGGTCGTGATGACCTTCAAGCCTAAGTTCGAAGACTTCGAATCTGCCACCAAAGCCATAGGTTACGGATCGAAGGTGAATCAGTATATAGTTGATGTCTATGAGGTGGGCAAGCAAGGCTTTACTCGATTTGAGTTCGATAAGGTAAATAAAATAGAACTGCCGTTCATCCAGAATAGGGAGTATGAAGTCTATTTCTGGGCCCAGCATGAAGACAACAATGTATATGATCTTAGCAAAGGTCTCAAGAATGTAAAAGTCAATTATAGTAGCTATACAGGTGGTGACAACTACGGCACTGAAAAGAATATCGAAGATCTTGATGCTTTCTTTGCTGTGAAGAAGGTGAAGGTTACGAGCCGTCAGCAGAAACAGAACGGCGGTACGATTACCCTCACCCGTCCATTTGCACAGATCAATCTTGCAATTGATGCTGCTAATATAAATCTTGATGAGGTAGAATCTACAGAGATTACCATCAAGAATGCTGCTGACACCTTCAATCCTGTGTTGAATGCTGATGGAACATTCTCACCTTCCGCTACCAAGACAACTCAGGGTGATACAGATGTCACATTCAAGTTCAATAGTTTTCCGGACGGCAACGGACAGTTGGAGACCAATGATAAGAGTTATATATATGTAGGAACTGCGTACCTCTTTGTCGATAATACCCGTTCTGTAAAAGTTTCAGTCAAGATAACTCTTAAGGATGGAACTGTCATCGAGGGAAGCGACCTTTCAATAGAAGTATCTGAAAATATTCGTACTAACATTATTTTCAACAAGCCGTCAGCTCCTGAGTGGGTAGCGGAAGAGGTTAAATTACCTGAGGCATCTGCTGATGATTGGATTCATATCAAAAAGCCTGAACAATTAGCCGCTTTGTTGATCAATGAAGATGGCAAAGCCAATGGTACAGTTGAATCTCCAAAGAAATATCATGTCTGTGGACAGCTCAATATGAAGGGTATGCCTGATAATCTTGCAATAGGACAGGTAGCTTTCAATAATGTTATTATCGACGGTGGTATCTATGCTGATGCTGAGGAGATTGATGGAACACCGACCGGGGGGGGCAGCTATATGATTAACAAATTCACAGCTCCTTCTTTCTTTGGTACTGCTACAAATCTGACAGTCCGCAATCTCAATCTTGATGAATTCAAGGTGGAGAGTCAGTCAGGTCATGTCGGAACCCTTGTGAATACCCTCAAGGGCAGCTCTACATTCACAAATATCACAGTTTCCAATTCATCTGCGACCACTAGCAACGGTGCTGCCGGTGGCGTTGTGGGATATATAGTGCGCAATACACCGACTTCGCGTTCAGAGAGTGTTTCAGTGTCGTTTGACAATTGCGATCTTTCAGCAGTAACTGCAACAGGATCTTTAACTGATGGTAAGTTTGTCGGCCGTCTCAGTGGATATGATAATGGAGAGGTGGTGACCTTTACTACAACCTGTTCCGCTGAAGGCGGTAACAGCTCATCGATGTCAAAGTATCTGTCGTCAAATCTTGCATGTTGGCTGACTGATGCTGAGCGCTCAGCCTTCAACGGATGGATTGGTGACGAAGTTTACTACAGAGGTAAAGTCTCATACGGCGACACCCGCGTGGCTGTCAAGTGGGATGGTACAACCACTGTTGAACCGTTGCTTGCAAATGCCACTTATGATGCATCTACCACTGCTGGAACAAAAAAGTTTGTGGTTTACTCTGCATTCGACCTCGCAGGAGTCCGTAAGAAGACTGAAAGTCCTGCGGCAATCTACCTCAAGGCGGATGTGGATATGAATGGTCAGGGTGCTGATGGTAAATTTAATGTCCCATCAAACTTTACTCAGTCTGCGTATTCAAGCACAGATGATAAGGTCTTTGATCCGTTCAATTATGTGACGACTCTTGATGGTTCCCGTGATGCATCCACAAATAACTCGATATATAATCTGAGTATTGCACAGATAGAGCAGGAGAAAGCAGCATTTGTCCTCTATGCATCTGGAACGACAGTTCATAAGAACATCAATTTCAGAAATTGTCAGACAGTTGCAGTTCATAAGCCGGTCGACACAGATGCCAAAGCATATGGAGCGATTCTGGTGGCAAATGTCGATGCCACATACACGATGGAGAATGTCCACGCATATGACTGTAAGGTATTCGCCCTTCAGAAAGTCGGCACCCTCGGAGCAAGAATCTCAGGTACTTCTACTCTCAAGAATAACTCTGTAAATAATTGTTATGTTGAGAATTATGAGTGTACGATCTCAGAAAGATTTGAGTCAGGCCCAAAAACGATGGCGGGTATTACAATTAAAAATGTCTATGCAGATTTCTATCCTCATGGTGAAGTTGGAGGTATGTATGGTTTTATTCAAGGCAGTTCTACATTGACCGGATGTAAAGTAAATGGTACAACAATTAATGCTTTTGGTCAAGATGATAAGGATGCTAAGATTCAAGGTTCGGGGTTATTAGGATATTTAGCAGCAGGTGCCTTACAAGGATTAGGTTATTATTTAGTTCCAGGCCGCCACGTCAGCACATTGATTGGTAATATCCGTGCGACAGGTACTGTTACTTTAACCGGTTGTTCCGTTGATGCAAATACCCAATGTACCAAACGCCATGATAAACATAATTCCACTTATCATTATATAGGTCAGGCCTATATCGTGAAATTCTTAGATTCGGAAGGTTCGGTCACTGTAGATGGAAATAAGTTGACATTGGCAGATTGTAATCGTAATACAAAGAGATAATATCCCTCCCGCCTACGCGACAGGGAAGCAAATATCCCGAACAGGTCGGGGATGACAAATTGATAATAAAAACAAAAAGATATAATGAAAAGGTTTATAACATTTTTTGCGGTGGTTGCGGCCGTTTTGATTGCAGCTTCATGCACTAAGTCGGAGGAATATAATGCCGATGCAGCATGTGAGACTGTATCATACACTGTATCTCTTTCTGATGCTGTTCAGACAAGAGCTTTTGGAGAAGGAACTGAGGTGGATAAGGTCTTCTGTGGTGTCTATGAAAAGAAAGGCGAAGGAGTGTACGAGTACTTGGAAGGTTCAAGCACAGAAATAGCTCTTGATAGCGAAAAGAAAGCCAAATTCGAACCATCACTTTTCAGCGGCAGGACCTATAAGATTGTATTCTTTGCCCAGTGCTATGGAATCAATAACGAAACTCCAGTGTATTCAGTAGACAAAGATAATGCGATAGTCTCTTTCCCAGTGAATACATCATTGTTTGCAAATACCGAGAGCCTCGATGCTTTTGCGTTTGTTGATGAAATCAAGGTCGGCACAGATGCTCCTGAAGCAGCTGTCTTGAAAAGGCCTTTTGCACAGATCAACATAGGATGCACAGCCACTGATTTTGCTAATGCCACAAAACTTGGTGAGACACCGGCAAAGAGTAAGGTTGTGCTTACCGGTTGCTATAAGTCATTTGACCTTCTGAATAACGAACCGGAAGGTGAAGTGTCTGAGTTGACTTATTTGACTTCGGCTCTCCCTGAAGGCACTTTCAAAGTTGCTGAAAATGAGTACAATTATCTGGCTATGGTTTATGCAATACCAGGAGCAACCATAAACTGCACAATTGACATCCGGACAGATTCAAAGAGCATCAATGAAGTTACAATCGAAAATGTACCGGCTGTAGCTAACACAAGAACAAACATCTACGGTAATCTTATGACTGGCACCGTAACTTATTATGTTGAACTCAGTGGCTTTACCGGCGAAGACAAAACCCAGCAGGTCCCTGCAGAATAATATAGATTATGAGGAAGTTAACATACACACTTGCACTTGCCCTTCTTGCTGTAGTTTCATGCAACAAGACTGAAGTTTCCGAGTACGGCGGAGAACAGCGTGTGCTGACCTATGAGATAAAGATGCCTCAGACAAAGAGCATCGGACTTGGTGCCTATGTCAATCAGGTCACTTGTGCAGTCTTCGATGAGAACGGTAATGAGATACCGTCTCTTCGCAAGGAATTTGCCATGACTGCCGGAGTTGCTGCAGAGAAATACCAGCCTTCTCTCTACCTTGGCAAGAACTATACAATCGTCTTCTGGGCACAGCATACAGGGGATCTTGCAGACCATACCAAAGACTACTACAATGTGACTGACCTTAAGCAGATCCATGCCAATAAGATTCTCACAAACACCGACCATGCAGATGCTTTCGCTCTCAGACAGGACGTAATTCTCAACGCAAACGGTTCAGTGACAATCAACGGCGAGAATGCCACCCTTACAGATGGTCAGCTGGCTGCAGTGTTGACTCGACCTATGGCCCAGCTTAACATTGGAGCACCTGAGGCAAGTTGGAACTATGATGTGAAGAAATCCAAGATTGTCCTTACATCTGTGTACACTAAGTTCAACGCCGTTACAGGCGATGTCGTGGACGACTCTATTATAGAAGGTACCAATACGATCGAAGTTCCCGTCTCAGCTCTTGCAGAGGACACTTTCACAGTTGAAGTTGATGGTACGGATGTCGTGTATAAGTCCCTTTCACTCAACTATATTTTCCCGGGAACTAATGCACATGCAGTCCTTTATATAATGGATGAGGCAGAGACTCTTATCAATGAAGTGGCCATTGACAATATACCAGTAGCCGGTAATACCCAGACCAATGTCTATGGAGATCTTCTGAAGGATAATCTCACATACTCAATAAGCCTCAGCACTGGTTTTACAACTCCAGACAAAGAAAAAGAGTACAAATAGAAAGTGATGGAATCACAGCTTTCTGCCGCCTGACCGTGGCAGGAGGCACCAGGAAATTGATAATAGAAAAATGAAATATATAATGAATAAGTTTACAACAGTGTTTGCAGTGGTTTCGGCAGTTTTCCTTGCTGCAGCCTGCAACAAGTCTGAGACTCCTGTGGCAGAGTCTGGCGAGAGGACTGTAAGCTACACAGTGTCCTTCCCGCAGACCAAGGCGACTCTTGGTAACGGTGAGGCAGTGAATTATGTGTGGTATGCCCTTTACAACGAGCAGGGCAGACTTCTGATGGAGTATGCTCCGCAGCCTGTCAATGCTGATGGAAAGGCAGAGTGTAAGGTGACCATGATGTTTGACCAGAATTATAAGGTAGTCTTTGTCGGCCAGCACTATGAAGTGGCCGGAGAACTCAAGACCCCTGCCTTTGCCATCGATGCAGCAAAAGCTGAGGTTCAGATGCCTCTTGCAGCCAAGGCAAACTCCGACAACTACGACCTTTTTACCTATGTCGACCAGGTCAGCAATTATCAGGGTGGAAACGGAAAGGACGTAAGCCTGACACGTATTCTTGCACAGGTCAACTTCTTCTGCACAGCCGATGACTGGACAAATGCTGCCGCTCTGTCCATGACTCCGACAGCGAGCTCGATGCAGCTGGCAAGTGTGCCGTCAAGGTATAATGTCCTCACAGGCATAGCATCCACACAGACAGTGACTGTGGAATATGCAAAGAACGCACTCACACCGGATGCAAATCTGCTCGGAACTGCCTTCTGTCTTGCAGGTGAGAATCTCACAGCAACATTGAACCTTTTCAAAGGAGATGAGCTTACGACAACAAGAACCGTATCCAATGTACCTGCACAGCTGAACTACAGGACAAACATCACTGGCCAGATAATGACCGGCAGCATGAACTACACAATTTCTATCAATCCGACAGGTACTGACCAGAACAAACCATTGAATTAATGATGAAGAAACTATTCTACATATTTGCAGCATTTGCATTGATCCTTCTTTCCGGCTCATGCCAGAGAGAAGATTCACTCAGTGCTGAGAGTAGTGTACATTATACCATCTCTCTTCCGGATGTTGTCCAGACCAAAGCTGCACATGACGTCTACGATCTTCACTATTCTGTATATCGCATTGCATCCAATGGTTCGCTTGTCAAGCTCTATGATCACATCGAGACCATGACAGGCAATACTGCCGAGATTACCCTTGACATCCTTAACGACCAGTCGTACAAGATCCTTTTCTGGGCAGATGCACAGGGTTCTGACTACTACGACTGTACCGACCTTGAGAATGTCACAGTAAACACGGTTGGTTTGAAATCCAACAATGAAGACCGCGATGCCTTCTGCGGAAGGGATATTATCATAGCACATGACAATGGAACCAGAAGAAACGTTGAACTGACTCGTCCGTTCGCACAGTTGAACATCGCAACGCTTGTACCTCAGGTGGATTATGACATTGACCCCGATCGGTCTCTTGTCAGAATCACACGCCTTCCGCTTGCATACAATGTTGAATCCGGCAAGTCAGTGGCGTCCTCTATTACCGAAGTCACCTTCGGCAAAGCTGATGTACCGTCAACAACCATCACCAGCGGAACAAATGTCTATCAGGTGGTAGCGATGAACTATATCTTCGTTCCGGAAGAGAACCTTGAAGTATCTTACGAGATTGAGACTCCAGAGGGAACTGTGACCAACACCATCAGCAATGTGCCTGTAAGCATCAACCACCGCACCAACATCGTCGGCAGCCTTTTGACTTCTGATATTTCCTATTCTGTCGACCTCCTCGAAGGCTTCGACAACAAGACCGATCTTGGTCAGGACTTCCTTGACAGCCATAAGGTACATCAGATTTATGATGTCGACGACCTCGTATATGCAAATGAGCACTACTTCGCCGAAGGAGGCCATTTCATACTTATGTCAGATATCGATATGAGTGGTGTTCAGTGGCAGTCGAAGGCTCAGCCTAATGCATCAGAAGGAAAGATCTTCATCTTCGATGGCAACGGCAAGAAGATCTCGAATTGGGAGACTTCAGGACGAGCTCTGTTTGTGCCGACTTCAACAAACTGGAAAGATGGTCAGCAGCCAGAACTTCTTTCTGTCAGCATCTCCAATGTTACGCTTTCCAACTGTGAAGTCACAACAATTGAGACGTCGGCAGCTTTGTTCGTGGCCTATGCAGCTTCAAATACGGTAAAGATCGACAATTGCCACATCGAGAATTGCTCAGTCAGCGGACCAGACTATGTCGGCGGCTTCATCGGATGGAACAACTACCATGCGACAATTTCAGCTTCGTCTGTGAGGAATTCCACTTTCAATGGCGGAGGATCCACTGGAGCATTCATGGGACATGCTGTTGCAGCACCTGAAGGTGTTGTGACAATTACAGATGCTGTAGTGGAAGGCTGTGAAGTGAAAGGGGAGACTCTAGAAAAGTCCGGAATCGTGCTTGGAACAGCGAATATAGGAACTACCACCATAACAACAGCTTCAATCAGCAGCAATAAGGTATTTGATGTTCAAAATAGTACAGCTATAGTGGGCAGAGCCGTGTTGGGGTCTGACGGATCGCTGACAATTAATGGAAACAATATAAACTCAATATAATGTTAAACCCGGTTATGGGGGGGGGTAAACATAAATAGCCTCTCCAGCCATAAACCAAAAATTTATGAAAAAATTACTTTACAGTGCAGCAGCTTTAGCAACGCTTCTCTTTGCAGCATCATGCCAGCAGGAGAACCTTGGGCCTGCACGCACAGGTGTGACCTACACCATTACTCTTGCTGACGAAGTTCAGACCAAGGGTAAGGATGGTCATGATGCGTACGACCTCTATTATGAGGTGTACAGGAATACAACCGCAGGTCTTGTTGAACTCTACGATGGTAAGAAAGAGATGACAGGACAGTCAACAACCGTTACCCTTGACCTTCTTAACGACCAGGACTACACCGTTCTTTTCTGGGCGAACAAGAAGGGTACTGATTATTTTAATGCATCTAACCTTCAGAATGTTACTATCAAGGATGCATCTTCCAACAATGAAGACCGCGATGCATTCTGCGGCATGGACGAGCTTACAGCCCATGATAATGGCTCTATGAAGACCGTTACCCTTACCCGTCCATTTGCTCAGCTCAACATCGCGACACTTGTTCCTACTCATTATGACGTTGATCCACAGTCATCACTTGTTAAAGTGACAGGTGCTCCAAAGTCATTCAGTGTACTTACAGGTGAAGGTGTTGAAAATTCAGAGGGCGAGGTAACCTATACCGTCAATACAGTTCCGGGAGGAAATATCGTAGTTGCCCCTAATACATATAAGATGGCTGCAATGAACTATGTTTTTGCACCAGAGGGAAATATCACTGTATACTACGAGATCAACACTAACAACGGTACAGTAAAGAACACCATCAACAACGTTCCTGTCAAGAAGAACTACCGTACCAACATCATCGGTAATCTTCTCACATCAGACGCTACTTACACCGTAGATATTAAGCCTGGTTTCGAAACAGTAGATGAAGTAGTTGAAATCTGGGATGGAAAAACTAAAAATGAGCCACAAGTAGTTGATGGTAACTATATTATCAAGAAAGCTTCTGAGTTTGCATGGCTTGAGGCTCCTCAGGTCCTTTCACACGATGTCGTTCTTATGAGAGATATAGATATGGGTGGCAAAAAGTTCCAGGGTATTCTCTCTAATGGCAAGAAGTTCGATGGTGCCGGTTATACATTGAAGAATGTGACCCTAGATTATGCATCTCAGCATTGGTCATCTCTCTTTGTTACTGGCGGTGGTTCAGTAGCAAGTAGCAATATTTATGTAAAAAATCTTACAATTGATGGTGCTTATGTTCTTGCTGATAAGAATAGTAATGGAAATGCTGCAGTAATTGCTTCTTATGCTGAGGCTAAGGCTGAGATAGAAAATGTACATGTTAAGAACTCTACTGTTTACGGAACAATCAGAACAGGTGCTATTGTTGGTTTCGTAACAAATTCAGGTGATGTCCTTGTGAAAAATTGCTCGGTTGATGGTGTTACAATCAATACATTCAATGTTCCAGAGGAATCTGGTGCAGTTGGTGGAGTTGTTGGTGGAGTTGTTGGTAAACTTGTTGTAGAGAATACCCCTATTTCAAATTCTACTATTAATGCATATGTTAATGACGGTGCTCAAAAGCGTACAGTTTCTAAGTATATTGGTAACTTCTATGGTTCATCAGCTTCTCTGAAAGTAACTGGGGGTTCTATTAACAATGTAACACTCAATCTTCTTAATGGCCTTGCTCAGACACAGTCCTGCCTCTATACTGAGTATCTTGGTGGATGGAGAGAAGTCGGCGGAACGGTTTCAATCAATGGAATTGAGATTACTAAGGACCAGACTAACGATGATATTACTATTGATACTTCGGCAGAACTTGCAACAGCAATCTCCAATGCAGTTGACGGTGCTGTGATTCCAGTATCAGGTGAGATCACAACCAATTCTCTCACCTCAGGTAATAATATCACTATCGTAGGTATGTCTGAAGGTACTGTTATTAATTCATCAGCTGACAGACTTACTACTTCCGGTAATATTACCTTTAAGAATCTTACCCTTACTCTCCCTACAACAGGCGATTATTATAAAGGACACAATATGTCAGGTGGTACACTTGTATTTGATAATTGTAAGTTCGTCGGTTGCGTATGTGTCATGAATGCTAATGTAACTTATAATAATTGTGAGTTTACTAACCCTGACAAATATGCAGCTTGGGTATATTCAGGTAAGGCAATTTACAACAATTGTACATTCACAGGTCCTGACCGTGCAGTGAAGGTTTATGCAGAAAATGCAAATGCTCCAGAAGTGTACTATAATAATTGTACTTTCAAGGCACTCACTGCAGCTGATGACAATAAGACTGCTGTTGAAGTGGATTGTAAGACCAGAACTTCTGGAACTCCTTACTACGTAGAAATCAACAACCCGACAATCGAGAATATGGGTATTGCAGAACACAATGCTATTGGTGATAGGGTATGTAACCTTGAAACCAATGGTGTTGGTCTTGGTATCGTTACTCTTAACGGAAAGGGCTATTCAGTAGCACATAAGGCGTCTCAGATTTCTGCACTAGCAGATGCAGGCAAGAGTGTGACTATTGAGGTTGCTGCTGACATTACTGAAAATGTAAGCTTCACTCAGAAGAAGGACCTTGACATTGTTCTCGATGGTAAGGGTAAGGAAATGAATGGTACTATCAACATTACAGCAAGAGCAGGTAAAGATGCTGCAGGTAGCCTCGTTATCAAGGATTTTAACTTCAAGACAACTGAGACTGCAAAGAGCTTTATCATATCATCGGAAACCAACTATTATCCAAATAATGTGACTGTTTCTGGCTGTACATTCGAAGGACCTTCTGCAACATCTGATGTAGTTCCTGTAACGCTTAAGAGTTCTAGCAATTTTGTAATGGAAAACTGTACTGCAACCGGTGTGCATTCTCTTCTCCAGAATACATCAGGTTGGAACCTCACAGTGCGCAACTGCGAAGTTACTAATGCAGGTAGAGGAATTTCACTTAGTTCTTGCCAGGGTGTCCTTGTCGAGAACGTCAAGATTCAGGCAAGCAATGAGAAGTATGGTATCCGTGCAGATGGAGCGTATGCAAATACTACTACTATCAAGAATTGTGAAATCAGTGCATTCTGCCCTGTAGTTGTTCGCAAGGCATCTGCGGCTTACAAACTTGTATTCGACGGTACAAACACAATGACTGCAGCAAATACTGACGGTCTGTGGTGTGTAATCGGTGATGATGAGTATGAGGCAAATGGCGTTATGCCAGGTGCTGCAACAGGTGCTGTCACTGTAACATTGAATGATGCCGGTCTTTCTGCATCAGGTGTTTACGGTGCATCTAACCTGTAAACCATATTTTCGACCCCTGGCCCTTGACCGGGCCTGGGGTTGCAACTGAAACTATAGAAAAACAATTTTAAATTATTAACTAAAAACAACAAAACACATGAAAAAGATTTTGTTTTTTGCCAGTGCACTCGCAGGACTTTTCCTTGCTGCTTCTTGCCAGCAGGAAATGCTCGATCCTGCAGCCGGCAGCGAACAGACTGTGACTTTCACTGTGGAAGCCCCAGCCGCACTTCAGACCAAGGCTATCGCCGATGGTAAGAATGTAGACGAGCTCATTTATGAGGTGTGGATCACCGACAATCTTGGTGACCTTACTCAGGGTGCTCAGAAACTCTATCAGGCTACTACAGAACTCGCTGTAGACCCAGCTGATGGTAAGAACAAGGCAACCCTCACACTTGACCTTGTAAACGACCAGAAATTCACTATCCTCTTCTGGGCACAGGTAAGCCAGGCAGCGGCTTATGACACTGACGAGCTGACTGCTGTGACTTACGCAAAGTCTGAGTACAACGCTAACGACGAGAGCCTCGCTGCTTTCTATGCAGTTGCTTATGTTGATGACACCAAGCACGTAAAGAAAGATGGTTCATCTACTAACGGAAACGTTTCCCTTCGTCGTCCTTTCGCCCAGCTCAACCTTGGTACTCTCAACACATCTACAGCTTATACAGTAGCTCTTGTAGATTCAAAGGTTAATGTCAAGAATGTCAACACAGTCTTCAATGTCGCTACAAGTGAAGCTTCTTCTTATAAGGAAATGACATTCAAAATGGCAGCTGTTCCAACCGATCCTGCAACCCTCAGCGTAAACGGTGCTTCATACGAGTATGCAGGTATGAACTATATGTTCGCAGGTGACAACGTAACAGTTGAGTACGACATCAAGACTTCGATCAACGGCTTTGAGGCCAATGTAAATAATATTGTGAAAGAAGTTCCACTCAAGGAGAACTTCCGCACAAACATCATCGGTAACCTCCTCACAAGCAAGGCAGACTACGAAATCGTTGTTGACGCAGAATTCAATGTTCCAGATGAATATGTTGGAGAAGGCGTAGTGATCGTCAAGAACTCACAGGAACTTTTAGACGCACTTAAGCGTAATGATGAGCACCTCGTAATTGAGCTCCGTGGCCTTCAGACCAAGGCTGTTTCACCAGTGGAATATGTTGTACCAATAACAGCTTGGAAGACTAATGCATTCGGTGGTGACAAGACCAGATCTATCACTATCAATGCAAACGGCAATAAAATCGTATTTGATCAGTTGAGCAGCGACTGGAACCACGTTTCTCTGAATAATGATGACGCACTTCTTACTATTAATGATGCTGATCTTGCTACTAGCGGATACAATACAGTCCACTGGAAGAGAACAATCCTCCATTTCGCATCTGATGTAGTTTTGAACAATGTAACCGCTGCTAATGGACTTGGCTTCAAGAAAGATGCTGTCCTTAATGAAGTTGAGGTATCTCAGGTAGAAGGTAATTATGCACTTTGGGTATGGGCTCAGGGACAGACTGTGACCCTTGATGGTGTTTCAGTTGATTCAAAAGGTCGCGCGCTCAAGGTTGCTGACGAAGATGCAGATGGTCCAGCAAAGGTGACTATAAATGTCAAAAATTCTACATTCAAGTCAGCAGAGAAGGCTGCGATTCTCGTGACTTCTACTGCAGGTGCAACAATCAACTGGGGTGCAGGCAATGACATCAAGGGTGTAGCCGCTGACCCTATCAACGCTGTATGGGTTGATGAGGACCGTGCTGATTATGCATCTGAAGTTAATGTAAAAGGCGCTTCAAAGGTAGTTGAGGGTGCTGTTGAAAATGTACCTGCTTCTGATCAGGAGGCTCTCAAGGCTGCTCTTGAGGAGGCTGCTAAGAATCCAGAGACAACAGTGGTTGTGAATGTTGCAGCTGATACTTATGGAACTCTTCCTGCACTTTCATCAAACGTTGTCCTGAATTGTGCTGAAGGTACAGTGTTCGAGGGTACTTCAGGTCTCAATGTTAATGGCGCTACTGTTATAGGTGCTAAATTTGAGAACGAGGAAACAGCTGTAAGTGGAACTATTAATGGTGTATTTAAAAATTGTACATTTGATGGTAGCGAGGCTCTTCGTTGGTGTTATACTAATGAAGGTGATGAAATCTTATTTGAAGACTGTGTCATTAAGACTGATTACAGAGGTTTCCACTTTGATGATATGAATGGTAATGTTACTTTCAGGCGTTGCGAGATCAATGGTTTCAATGCTTATGGAGGAAATGGAACTGCAACATTCGAGAACTGTGTCTTTGGAAATGATGAGTCAGGCTACAATGGTTTGAATACTTATTCAAATACTGTTCTTAAGGATTGCAAGTTTGTTTTCAATAGTGGAAAGATCAATTTCATTGATATGGAGGGAACTGGCAAGACATTGTCTATCACTAACTGTACAGCGACTCTTGATGGTACAGAAACTCCAGTCATTGATTTTGTTGGCGGCAGCAAGTTGGATAACAATACAGTGACTCTTGATGGTAAGACATATGCTTCTTCTCAGACTAGTCTTTCGAATGCCCTCAATAATGGAGCAACCGATGTCTTACTTAAAGATGGTAACTACACAATGCCAGAGCCGGAACTTAGAGGCAAAAAACTGACAATTGTTGGTTCTAAGGATGTCGTTATTGATGCAACTGCAGTTGATGCAAGAGATCAGTTTGTGACTGGTGCAACTCTTAAATTTGAGGGTGTGACACTCAACTTTGGTAATGTCAATTATATGGGTTTTGCCAACACAGCAAGCTTGACATATAAGGATTGTAAAATCAATGGTTTGCAGTTCTTGTTCGGCGAGAATGTAGTATTCGAAAACTGCGATCTCGACTCTAACGGTGCAGAGCACACTGTTTGGACTTATGGTGTAAAGAACGTAAGTTTCACAGATTGTGACTTCACTTATGGAGACCGCGGTGTCAACTGTTACAGTGACAACGATGTTCCAGGAGGGCAGACTGTAAACTTCACCAAATGTACATTTGCTACAGAAAACGCTGCTTCTGCAGGAGCTGTTGAGACCAATAGCTGTTTCATCAAAGATGGTATCGTAGTAAATATTGAAGGTTGTACAGCCCCAGCATATGGCGAGATGGCTTATGTCTCTCCTTGGGATAGCACAAATGGTGCAAAGACTACAATCAATATCAAATAATTGATCGACTCTCGACCCCTGGCCCTTGACCGGGCCTGGGGTTGCCAAAGAAGACAAAGTTTAAAACTAATTACAATTATTTTATTATTAACTAAAAAACAAAACACATGAAAAAGTTTTTGTTATTTGCCAGTGCACTTGCAGGACTTTTCCTTGCTGCTTCTTGCCAGGAAGAGATGCATGTACCAGTTGGTGACGGCACTGTGACTTTCACAGTGACAGCACCTGGTCAGCTTGAGACCAAAGCAATTGCTGATGGTGAGAACGTGGACGTAGTTCTCTATGAGATCTACAAGTCTGGTTCAGGCCATGAAAACTCTGTAAATGGTGGTACACCGCTTGCAGAGGGTAATGTGGAAATGAAGAACAAGAAGGCAACCATTACCTTCGACCTTCTTCAGGACCAGACCTACACTGTTATTTTCTGGGCAGAAGTAGATGGTAAGAACCACTACAACACAGAAGACCTTAGAAAGATCAAGATCAACGACCCAAGCAAGCTTACAGCTAACCTTGAGGAGCGTGCTGCTTTCTATCAGGTTCATGAGTTCTCTACTCCAGTGACCAAGACACAGGAAGTGACACTTATACGTCCTTTCTCACAGCTCAACCTTGGAACATCACTGGCAAGTCTCAGCCCTGAGCAGACTGGCCAGACAGTGGGTTATACTATCGATGTAGAGCAGTCTTATTTGCATGTAATCGGTCTTTCTGACACATTCAACACTCTTACTGGTGAGGCTGAGGAAGGTGCTGCTATCAAGGATTACACCTTTGCTCTCAATGCTACACCTTACAAGCAGGACAACACAGAGAAGCTTGTTGTAAATGGTACAGAGTATCATTATGTGGGAATGAACTACTTCTTTGTTCCAACTAATGACAAGCTCGTAACGCTTGACTATAAGATTGTTACTGACAAGGGTGAAATGACTCATGAAATCAAGAATGTCCCTGTAAAGGCTAACTACCGCACCAACATCATCGGTAACCTCCTCACCAATGAGGCACAGTTCGAGATTGTTGTTGACGAGGAATTCGAGATTCCAGATGAATATGTTGGAGAAGGCGTAGTGATCGTCAAGAATGATGCTGAGCTTCTCGCAGCACTTGAGCGTAATGAAGAGCACCTCGTTATAGAGCTTCTTGGCCTTCAGACTAAGGCAGTTTCTCCTGTGGAGTATAAGATCCCTGTAGGTGCAAACGAGCCTGATTACTACTTCGGTGGTGACAAGACCAGGGCTATCACAATCAATGCTAATGGCAATAAGATTAATTTCGTTCATAAGAATGGTGACTGGAACTACATCCGCATGGTGAACGAAGATGCAAAGTGGATCATCAATGACGCAACACTCACCAACAGCGGCATGAATGATGGCCCTTGGAACCGTCACGATATCCGTTTCTACAATGCTGTAGAGCTTAACAACGTAACTTCAGACAAGGCTATCGCCCTTCTTAATGATGGTAAGCTTACAAATGTTGCAATTTCAGATGTACACCCTAATAATTCAGAGGCATACGGTCTTTGGATCTCAGCTGAGGGCCAGACAGTAGATCTTGATGGTGTTTCTATTATTGCTCACGAGACAAAGAGTACTGACAGAGGTATCGCTATCAAGGACCAGTATGTTGATACTCCAGCTAAAGTTACCCTCAATATCAAGAATTCGACATTCAAGACCCAGAAGAAGGCCGCGGTTCTTGTAACTTCAACAGCTGGAGCTGTCATCAACTGGGGTAGAGGCAATAACATCACAGGCGTAGCTGCTGACCCTGCAAATGCTGTATGGGTTGATGGTGGCAAGGATTATCAGAATATAGAGGATGTTACAGTAACCGGTGCATCAGTAATTATTGAGGGTCAGGTCAGCTCGACTCCTGTAGTTACAAATTCAGAAGAGCTCAAGGCTGCCATTGCAGCTGCAGGTAAAGACAACCAGACTGTAATCCTTCTTAAGGCTGGTACATATACAGGTGCATTTGATATTGATGGTAAGAATGTTGCCCTCATCGGTGAGGATGACGTTGTAATCGACGGACTTGTTTTCGGCCTTGGTGCTTCTCACATTCTTCTTCGTAACATCACTTTGACAAACGAACATCCTGTTGCATCTGAATCTGCACGTCATAAGGCTGACTACTACTGTCTTGGTGCTTATGCTGCAGCATTTGTAATCGAGGATTGCGTGTTCAATGTAAGCAATCAGGGTAATGCAGCAGGGAAGGGTGCAATCAACATCGGTGATGGTTTCAATGCATATTCTGCAAGCGATGAGTATGAACTTATTGTTAGAAATACTGTATTCAACTGTAACGGTGAGCGTGCAATCCGTGCTAAGACAAGTTCTTGGATCGAGGGCTGTACATTTGTAGATCAGCATCGTTATGCAATTCAGGTTCAGGGTAACGAGCAGGCAGCAACAGAGAAGGTAATTTTTAAGAATAATACAATTATCAATCCTTGTACAACCTCAGGAGAAGCATTCGCCGCTGGTGTTTCTATCTCTAAGTCTCAGAATCTATCGGATGTAGCGTTTACTATTTCAGGTAACACACTTGAGTCTGCAGCTTTTGAGGATCTCAAATTTGTCTATGACATATCTGACAACGTAAAGATTACAACTTGTACTCTCAATGGCAAGCCAATCGTAGCCGGTCAGTGCTGGCCAATAGACGCCGAGACAAAAGAAGTTCAGTCAGAGGTTACTTATTACTACGACGAAGCGACTTCAACATATACA
Source organism: Bacteroidales bacterium (assembly GCA_017625725.1). Lineage (GTDB taxonomy): Bacteria > Bacteroidota > Bacteroidia > Bacteroidales > UBA932 > Cryptobacteroides. The sequence goes on from JAGAKH010000041.1 coordinate 16,983, forward strand.
ATTGATAGCCTTAAAGGTCTTTTGTGGTTTGCTGATCAGGTAAACAATAAGGCTAACACGTTTGCAGGTAAGACTGTGAAACTTGCAGCTGACATCGACCTTGCAGGTATTGACTGGATTCCAGTAGGTCAGACTGGTGGATATACAACAAAAGCAGCATTCCGCGGAGTATTTGATGGAGCAGATCATACAATCAGTAATCTTACAGTTACACATCATGAAGTCGGAAGTAACCTTGGAAAGAATTATGCCTCCGGTTTCTTTGGATTCACGGACTCATCTATTACTGTTAAAAATCTTACATTTGACAAAGCTAATGTCTCCGGACATCATTGGGTAGGAGTTATTTATGGATACCTTTCAGGAAATATCGTTAATTGTAAAGTAACTAATTCAACTGTTACTTGTACCCACCTTAATGACGAATCTTGCGGTGATAAAGCAGGTGCTGTTGTCGGATATATCAATACAGGTTTAGTATCTAAGACAATAGCTGAGAACTGCACAGTTAAAGCAGGTCGTGACTGCGGACAGATTGCAGGTGCATCAAGAACTGAATATGTCAATGAGTGTTCTGCAAATAACGTTACAGTAGAAGCGACAGGAGATTGTACAGGAAATAACGTTCGTAACGAACTGATCGGACGTATTATGTAACAAATCACTTTCCCGATCAAGTCGGGAATGACATTCAACCCCTGGCCCTTGACCGGACCTGGGGTTGCCAAAGAAAATATTTTTTATGTTAAACCCGGTTATGGGGGGGGTAAACATATTAGCCTCTCCAGCCATAAACCAAAAATTTATGAAAAAATTACTTTACAGTGCAGCAGCTTTAGCAACGCTTCTCTTTGCAGCATCATGCCAGCAGGAGAACCTTGAGCCTGCACGCACAGGTGTGACCTACACCATTACTCTTGCTGACGAAGTTCAGACCAAGGGTAAGGATGGTCATGATGCGTACGACCTCTATTATGAGGTGTACAGGAACACAAACGCAGGTCTTGTTGAACTCTACGATGATGTGAAAGAGATGACAGGACCGAAAACAACCGTTACCCTTGACCTTCTTAACGACCAGGACTACACCGTTCTTTTCTGGGCGAACAAGAAGGATACTGATTATTTTGAAGTATCTGACCTTCAGAATGTTACTATCAAGACTGCATCTTCCAACAATGAAGAACGCGATGCATTCTGCGGCAAGGACGAGCTTACAGCCCATGATAATGGCTCTGTGAAGACCGTAACCCTTACCCGTCCATTCGCTCAGCTCAACATCGCGACAATAGTTCCTGAGACTCTTGATGGTTATAAAATCACTCCAGAATCTTCACTTGTTAAAGTGACAGGTGCTCCAAAGTCATTCAATGTACTTACAGGTGAAGGTCATGAAAATTCAGTGGGCGAGGTAACCTATACCGTCAATACAGTTCCGGCTGTAGATATCGTAGTTGCCCCTAATACATATAAGATGGCTGCAATGAACTATGTTTTTGCACCAGAGGGAAATATCACTGTATACTACGAGATCAACACTGCCAACGGTACAGTAAAGAACACCATCAACAACGTTCCTGTCAAGAAGAACTACCGTACCAACATCATCGGTAATCTTCTCACATCAGACGCTACTTACACCGTAGATATTAAGCCTGGTTTCGAAACTGAAGAAACAATGGTTGAGGTCTGGGATGGAAAGACTTTGAATATGCCGGATTATAATGCAGCAACAGAAACTTGGACTATCGATTCGGGATCTGAGCTTGCATGGCTTGCTAATGCTGTGAATGGAACTCTTCCATCTACTAAAGCAGCTGAGACTGCTCCTGTATATAAGGATGGCCAGACAATTGTTCTTGGAGCTGATATCAATCTGGGAGGTCGTGAGTGGACTCCTATCGGTGTTGGAGATAACCGCTTCGAGGGTACATTCGATGGTAAAGGCTATACTATCAGTGATTTCAAGATTTCGACCCGTCACGGTAATAAGCCGCAGGCTGCGTTGTTCGGTAATCTTGCTGGAATTATAGTTCTTAAGGATTTTACTGTAGAGAAGGCCAATATTGTATATCCTGGCAAGGATGACTTCTATGCATCTGCAGTTGTTGCAACAGCATATGGTAACGTTACTCTGCAGAATGTGACTGTAAAAGATTCGTATATATCAGGAAACAACAAGGTGGCAGGTCTCTTTGCACATGATGGCGTAGTTTCTTCATTGAGCATTGATAACTGTCATGTCCTTGACTCTGAGATTGAATCGTTGAACGAGGAAGATGGTGGAAATGTCGGAGGTCTTGTCGGACTTCTTCAGGCAAAGGTAGAACATTCTATCAAGAACTCATCAGTAAGGAATACCGTTATAAAAGGAATCAACTCATCCAATACAGGAAAGCGTGCTAACGGTGAGTTCGTAGCATGTGTATATGGTAAAAATGGTCTTACAGTAAAGATTGAAGACTGTGAGGTGGAGAATAATACATTCACTCAGAATGAAGGAGTTACTTATGTGTCGCCTTATGGAGTGTTTGTCGGTGGTTACAGAGAAGATACTGGCCTTCCAACTGTCATCGTTGATGGTACAGAAATTTATGGAGTTGCAAAGATCGGCGACACAAGATATTTGACCATTGACGAGGCAATCGCTAACTGGACTAACAATACTACTCTTACTTTGCTTGCTGATGTGACACTCAGTGATGTCGTGAAAATCAAGTCTACTGAGCATCATATCCTTAACCTTGGCACATATACCATGACAGCTGCAAGCGGTAAGAATGCTTTTGAGATTATCGCATCAGGTACAGGTGATGCAGAACGTTATGCAATTACCATCAATGCTGATGCAACCAATCCTGGTGGTATCAATGCGGGCAAGAATGCTATTGTATACTACGATTTCTCTAAGGGAACAACAAGTGGTAATGACCGTCCTATAATCATGATCAATGGTGGTGTGTTTAATGCAAGCACGGCAACTCTCTTATGGGGCACAACAGTGGCTGGTATCCACTTCAAGGGTGGTAGTTTGGCCCGTCAGGCTGCGACACTCAATATCAGCGGTGGTGAATTCAATTGTTCAATCAACGGTTCGGTCAAGTCTAAGATGATAATCTCTGGTGGTTTATTTCACCATAGCGTCAGTTCGCAGGGTGATCAGACCGCATATCGTCTTATATCCGGCGGTACATTCAAGACTCTTGGCTTTATGACAGCTGATAGTAATAACACCAAGTTCTGGTTCGGTACATCAATGGCCAATAGCAATGTTGGTGTTTACGTTAATGACGATAACTACCTCGTTGTCGGTGGTCCGGTAATTACAGAGTTCGACAACAGATTCCAGGCCAAAGTAAAATATAGCAAGTGGAGCAATTTATTGCAGTATAGCAGTGCTGCAACCTACGGTCTGTATTACACAAACGCATCTCTACTAAAAGAGACTGATAATTTTGAACGCAATCCTAATTTATAGACTAACCCTCGACCCCTGGCCCTTGACCGGGCCTGGGGTTGCCAAAGAAAACTAATTACAATTATTATTAACTAAAAAACAAAAACACATGAAAAAGATTTTGTTATTTGCCAGTGCACTTGCAGGACTTTTCCTTGCTGCTTCTTGCCAGCAGGAGATGCTTAGTCCGGCTATGGGCGGCGATGCGAATGTGACATTCAATGTCGCAGCCGGTGATGTGGCTACAAAGGCTGACATCGCTGACGGAACCAATGTGGACATTCTTTATTGGGAAATCTATGGTGACATTAATCAGGCTCCTCTTGGAGAGGGTAGTGTCAACAAGACTACTGACAAGCACTTCACCGTTGAACTGAAGCTTGTCGCAGACCAGCACTATACCATCATCTTCTGGGCTGAAGTTGAGGGTAAGGGCCACTATGTTACCGATGACCTTCGTAAGGTTGCAATCAACACTTATGCTGACGAAAAGGCAAATGATGAGACTCGTGCAGCTTTCTTCGCAGTTTATAGTTTTGACACAGAAAATGGCGAGTCAATCAAGGAGGATATCTACCTCTATCGTCCATTCTCACAGATCAACCTCGGTGCTACCACTTACGAGACATCTTTCAACCTTGTTCAGGGTGGTCTGAAGGTGGAGTCAACAGAAATGACTGTGAACAAGATCGCTAATGTGTTCAATACAATTACCGGAATGGGTGAGACAGAGGGCAGTTTCGATGGTAAGGTTACTTTCAAGGCCAATGATGACTTCACTACACCTAATGGTTCAAGGGACGCAACAGAGAAGCTTCTCACTGTAAACAATGTGACTTACTATTGGCTTGGAATGAACTACCTTATCGTTACTGACAATAGCGATAACGTGAATGTGGACGTTGTTCTCAATACAAACCTTGGAACTGTAAATCATTCGATCAGCAGCGTTCCTGTCAAGGAGAACTTCCGTACAAACATTCTTGGTAACTTCCTTACTACTGATGCTACATTCGAGGTTATCGTTGACGAGAATTTCGAGGCTCCTGAAATCGTTATCGGAAGCGAGTGGACACAGACTGGTGTTTATGAGTATCTTGTAAACGAGTCAGCATCTCAGACTGCTCTTAAGGAGATCCTTGCTCACGCGGATGCAGAGGCAAGACGTGCTCTTACCAAGTCTGAAGGTCCTGTTGTGACCATCAATCTCAATGGTAACGTAGAGTGGGAGACTGGTGGCGGAATCGGTTCTACTCCGCTCCTCGCAGAGGATTCACCTATTTCTGCTGTTGTGATCAATGGTAACGGCAAGACTTTCACTGCTACAGGTGCTGGTGTAGGTGCAATCCGTCTTGCAAATGGCGGACAGCTTACTTTCAACAATGTCAAGATTGTCGATAAGTCTGTATCGTATGACGAGGGTTCATGGGAGTTAGGTTATCTTGAGTTCGAAGGCAATATTGTATTCGATGGCTGTGATATCGTTAATGCAATCATGGTAAGTGCAGATGTTGTTGATTTCAGGAACACTACTCTTAATTCAAATGCCGCAAACCAGTATGCAGCATGGGTAGATAATGGTACTGTCAACTTCACTAAATGTACAGTCAAGGGTCCACGTGGAATCAAGATTCACGAATGCTATTCATCTGTAGTTACAGGCGTTACATTTGATGGATGTACTTTCGACAAGCTTTCTGAGAAGCCAGGTATTGCAATAGGTGACATCTGGGCACCAGGAGCTGACTGTAGTTATGGTGGTAGCACATGGGTTAAGCCTTCTGATGCAGCTATAACTGAAATTACAATCAAGAACTCTACTTTCAATCAGTGCCAGGCAGGAGATCAGAAGAATTATATGTATGAGACTGATACTCCAGCTGATCCGACTACTCTGATTCTCAATCTTGAGAATAACACCGTAATCCCAAGCGGCGACGCTCTTGTTGAGCAGGCTGATGGCAGCGTGGCAGTAGCAACCACTGAGAGTCTTGACGAGGCTATCGCAAAAGACTATACAACGATCAGACTTGCAGAAGGAGTATATGTTATTCCAGACAGTGCTAAGGGCAAGACCTTGAAATTCATCGGTACAGGTAATCCTGAGGATACAAAGATAGCAACTGACAATGTTACAGGTAGCTACGAGGGATGTAACTATGCATTGGATGGCTCAACTGTAACTTTTGAAAACATCAGCATCAACACTCCATCTTCTCTATATATTGGCTATGCTCGTTGCAATGGTACATACAACAATTGTGTCTTCAACGGAACATATACTCTGTATGGTGTCAGCGAGTTCAACAATTGTACATTCAATGTGTCTGGTGATGTTTATAATGTGTGGACTTGGGGTGCTCCGACAGCTACATTCAATGACTGTACTTTCAATTCTGATGGTAAGGCAATGCTCCTTTATGGTACGGAAAACACCAAGTTGACTATTAACAGATGTACATTCAATGATAACGGTGGCCTTGAGGACCTTAAGGCAGCTGTAGAGATCGGAAATGACTATGGCACTTCTTACACTCTTGTCGTTAATGACACTGAAGTAAATGGTTATGAAGTCAACGATAAGGGTATCGTGACCGGCACTACTCTTTGGGCAAACAAGAATTCAATGGGTACTGATAAGCTTTCAGTTACAGTTGATGGCCTTAAGTGGATCGGTGGTCTTCTTTATACGGATGCTGAAGGCAATGTTGTTGTAGATTCTGCGGCTGCCCTCACAGCAGCTCTTGCTGAGCACACAAGCATCATTCTTAAGCCAGGTGTTTATGAAGGCAAATTCGACATTAAGAAAGATGGTACAACCATTAACGGTAAGAATGCCGCTTTTGTCGGCTGCATCAACCTCAATGGTAAAGATAATGTAACTCTTAAGAACATCAAGTTCGATGCTGCAACAGCTGAGGTATGCTATGATGGTAAAGGAAAAGGCAAACAGTATGCTAACATCATCAGCGGAACTACGAACGCTAAGGGTACAGAAGGGCTTCTGGTAGAAGGATGTTCATTCACCGGTACTTTTGCTGATGGTGGAGTTGCTATTGCTTTTGCTGACCAGGGTAGAGGATCAGGACAGTCTGGTAACATTACTATAAAGGGCTGTACTTTTGCTACAGATGGCGGTTACTATGACATTTATACATATTATTCCGGTAAGGGATATTGTAATATTGAGGGCAACGTATTTGGTTCCAATGTTTTAGGTATTGCTATCTATTTAGGTAAATATCAGTCAGGCACTCCTGTTGTTGTCAAAGGTAATGACTTCAAGAAGGCCGCTGATTTTGACGCAGCAGCTTATATCCAGGATCACAGCACCTATGGTGTTTCTTTCGATGCCTCTGAAAATACATTTGCAAACTAACGGTAATATTACCGCTTGAATTACATTCGACCCCCGGCCCTTGACCGGGCCTGGGGTTGCCAAGAAAAAATGAAATTTTAATGAAGATGTTGAGAAGAATTATTTGTTTTTGTGCTGCTGTGGCAGTGATTGTCCTTACTGGTTCATGCCAGAAGGAGGTCATCTCATGGTTCAGCAGGGAAGCAGATGTGTCGTTCAAGGTTTCCACTGCGGAGGTGATGACCAAGGCCATCGCAGATGGTTCCAATGTGGATATCCTTTATTGGGAAATCTATGGTGATGTGAATAATGCTCAGAAGCCTCTTGCTGAGGGTGTTGTAAAGGATGATGATGCGAATGGAGAGTTCACCCTCGATCTGACGCTGATCATTGATCAGACCTACACCTTCGTGTTCTGGGCTCAGGTAGACCGTGAAGAAGGCAAGGAGCATTATGATGTGAGCGATCTTCGCAAGGTTTACATCAAGACTTATGCTGACGAGAAGGCAAATGACGAGAGCCGTGCTGCATTCTTCGCTGTGAAGGAACTTCATGTGTCCGGACCTATTGATGAAAAGATAATCCTGCGCCGTCCGTTCTCTCAGCTCAATATCGCAACCACATCTTATGATACATCGCTCAATCTCACTTCCGGCCTGAAGGTCAACACCTCTGAGATTACGGTGGATGGTGTGGCAAATGCGTTCAATACTCTTACAGGCAAGGGTGAAGGCAGACTCAAGGTCCTTTTCTCGCCGGCACCGACTCCACATGGAGAAGATGATGCAGTGAAGAAGATGCTTGATGTGAATGGAGTGAAGTATCATTGGTTAGGAATGAATTATCTCATCGTGAATGGTGATAAGGATGATGTCAATGTTGATATTCTCTTTGATACGACTCATGGTCCTGTGGATTTGTATGTTTCGAATGTGCCTGTAAAGGAGAATTTCAGGACCAACATTGTGGGTGACCTGCTCACTACTGATGCGAGATTTGAGGTTATCGTTGATGAGAATTTCGATAAGAATGATATTGTTGTGAATAAATAATTAACTAACTGTTATCTATATTATTATGAAAAAATTATTGTTGATTGCAGCGGCTGTGGCCGGAATGTCCGTAGCTGCTTCATGTCAGAAAGAAGCTCCAGCAGCAGGTAATTCAGGTGATGTTACCGTTTCAATTTCTGTGGAGGTTCCAAATGTTCTTGAGACCAAGGCAATTGCCAAGGCAGAGAATGCCGACATCGTTTATTATGAGGTGTGGACTGCTGATTGGAAGAAGCAGCTCTATCCTGTTGATAACACTAAACTTGCTTCTGAGCCTGTAGTGGACAAGAAAGCTACTGTTGAGCTTACACTTGTTGCTGGTCAGACATACAACTTCATTTTCTGGGCACAGAAAGAGACTTGTGGAGCATATGACGTGAATGAACTTAAGAAAGTCAAGGTTGATTACAATGTAATTGCAAATGCCGGAAACAGCGATGTGTTCGATGCTTACTATGATGTCGAGACCATCACCGTCAATGGCCCGATCAATCAGACCATCACTCTTTTCCGTCCTTTCGCCCAGCTTAACTTCGGTGCTTCAAGGATGGATTCGGATCTGGGAAATATTACAGTTGGTGAAACAGAAGTGACTGTAACAGGACTTGCTACCGTATTCAATACGATCGATGGATTGGGTGAGACTGAGTATGCTGGTGCCGTTACTTTCAAGGCAACAGGTCTTGCTGCTGATCCGAATGTAGAGAAGCTCGTTACCAACAACTCTGAATACACTTGGGTTGCAATGGATTATATGCTTATGATGGACGATAAGACAAATGTGACAGTTACTGCTGCATTTGAAGTTGAGGAAATCGGTGTTGTGAATCATAACATTTCTTCAGTTCCTCTTCAGAAGAACTATCGTACAAACATTGTAGGTGACCTCTTTACAACTGATGCAAAGCTTCAGATCGTTATCGATCCTGCATTCGAGGAGCCTGACTATATCATTGGTGTAGGTACTCCGGTAGATAATAAGGTCTCTCTTCAGGAGTCTATCAATAAGGCAGCTTCAGGTGATGTCCTCATTCTTGCAGACGGTGTGTATGAAGGAGTTACATTGATTGAAGACAAGAGTCTTACCCTTGTTGCAGCCAATCCTGGCAAAGCAGTCATCAAAGGTAAGCTCGGAGTTGCATATCAGCCTGTTACCCTCAAGGGTCTTGCTTTTGAAGTGACTTCTGATACAGCGGTTAATACAGGACACCAGTATGTAGACAATGCCAATTACTATATCATTCCGATTTATTGTGCGGATGTGACTGTTGAAGATTGTGTTTTCACAGGCATGACCGACGATTTTGGAGCTATATATTACTATGCAAATACTTCCGGTGCAACTACAGAAAATCTTGAGAAACTTACAGTGAAGAACAGCAGCTTCGACGGTGGACGTGCAATCCGTTCGAGAGCTAATGTAGAGGTGACAGGATGTGAATTCACCGGACTTATCAATCCATGTCTCCAGATTCTTGGATTTGCAAATGATGCCTTGAAGAGCAAGGTTATCTTTACTGGAAACACCTCCGACAACGCAGTAAATGGAGTTACCATCAAGACCACTAACTACAAGATTTCCAACGTTGATTTCAATGTAGGTGGTAATACCAACTGCAATACCATAGCTTACGATACAAAGAAAGTTTCGAATATGAATCCGTCTACATTCACTTATTCTGGTGAAGTGACTACTATGATCGTAGAGCCTTAGTATTTTTCGCCCCACAGCACTTGACCGTGCTGCGGGGTGCCGAGATAAATAATTATTAAAGACTAAATTATCTTTATGAAACGTATTTTTTATTTGTTTCTAGCTGCCGCCTTTGCCTTGGCTTCCTGCCAGAAGGTGGATCAGCTTGAACAGACTGGAGATGAGGGTGTCGTTACTTTCTCTGTCAATCTTCCAGGTTCCATCAGCACGAAGGCTGTTGCAGATGGTGAAAAGGCTGTGAAGCTCTTCTATGCAACCTACACAGAAGATGGTAGGCTGATTAAGAGCCTTTGCGACACTACTGTGGGTGTGACTGTCGATGGCAAGAAGGCTCAGATCAAGCTTCAGCTTGTCAAGAACCTTGTCTATGATGTTGTGTTCTGGGCTCAGTCTCCTGATTGCAAGGCTTTTGAATTCAATTGGGCTGATGCAGTCATGACTGTTGATTACAAGGGTCTGGCAAATGATGACAATCGTGATGCTTTTTATGCCCTTGAAGATAATCTGACTGTGACAAACGCGGGACTGGAAAAGGATGTGATCCTATATCGTCCTTTTGCTCAGATCAATTTCGGATCGGCAGATTATCAGGCTGTCGTAGATTATTATGACGCTGCTTCAGTTGATTCAGGAATGAAGTCTGCAGTTGTTTCCATTGATGTTCCGAACACTCTGAATCTTTGCGACCAGACAATCGGTACATCTGTAGCCGAAATGGACTTCACACTTGCTGCGATTCCTAACGATCCAAGGCTTCTGAATGTAAATGGAAAAGATTACAAATATGTTTCCATGAACTACATTCTTGCTCCTAACGGTAAGGAACCTTATCTTCTTCCAGAGATTACGGCAAACTTTCAGTTTACTGCAGGTAATATCAATAGAACAATTGATGTCAAGAATGTACCTTTCTTGAGAAATCATCGTACCAACATCATCGGTAATTTCTTCACCGAGACAGCTGTGCTGAATATTGTTGTGGATGAAGATTTCCAGAAACCAGATTTCAACATCATCGATCCTGCTGTCGTGTTCACTCAGAGAAAGCTTGACAGTCTGGCACGTATCCCTTCAACCAATCTCTTTGTTCCTGCCGGTAACTGGAATGTCCCTTCTGAAATTGCATCTGGTGTTGTTTTCGTCGGTGCTGAAGGTACAGTCCTCACTGCGGGCAATAATCCTTTCACTGTCGGCGGCGATACTCAGGTTGTTCTTGAAGACGGTTCATCTCTTGTCGCTGCTTCAGGAAATGCAATCACCCTTGCTGATAATGCGAACGTGACCTTGACTGTAAAGGGTACTGCAAGTATTTCCGCAGCCGGAAACGCTGTGTGGGTTCCTGCTTCTTCTTCACTCACGGTTACAGGAGGAAACCTCATTGTAACTGGTGGTTCCGGTGTGGGTGGCTCGAGCGGTGGCAGCGGAATCGGTGGCGATGGCTCAATCACTATTAATGCTGTCATCACATTACAGTAAATGGCATTCTTATCAACTAACCAGAAAATATTCAATAATTCAATAATCAATAATTTTATGAAAAAGTTATTTTCCATCGCAACTGTTTTTGCAGTAATCTTTTCTGCAATCTCATGCCAGAAGGAATCAGCTTCTATTTCGGATGAAACTGGTCTTTCTGAAGTTGCTTTTCTTGTAGATCTTCCAGTTGAAGCTGCTACAAAGGCCATTGCTGACGGTACCACCGCAACAGAGCTCTATTATGCAGTATTCAATGAGAACGGATCCAAGTATCTTCAGAGTCTCGCAATGACTCAGCCTGTTGCCATTGTAGGCAAGACAGCTGAGGTCAAGCTGAAGCTCGTGAGAAACTACACTTATCAGATCGTATTCTGGGCCCAGTCTCCTGATGCTCCGTATACATTTGATCCTGCGACAGCTACCCTTAAGGTAGATTATGCTGGCGATGCCAATGATGAGGACCGTGATGCTTTCTGCAAGCTCCACACTTTCAAGGTTCCTGATCAGGCTACTTTCAATGAGACCGTAGTCCTCACCCGTCCGTTTGCTCAGATCAATTTCGGTTCGGCTGATTACGCTTCCATCGATGAGCTCGACCTTGATATGGTGTCGACTGTTTATGTTGAAGGTCTTTATGACACCTACAACATCCTTACAGGTGCTGTGTCCGGTTCTGCAGCAACATCTCTTAAGGCTGTGGCTGTACCTGAACAGTGGAATCCTGCAGAGGATCTTAATGTCAACGGCCAGGACTATGGCTATGTTGCCATGGCTTATGTTCTTGCACTTGAGAATGAGTATGATGCAAACGGTGATGTCATCCGTTCACCAAAGGAACTTGCCAACATCAAGGCTACATTCACATATGCTGGTTCAGACGTTGTTGTAGAGGTTCCTAACGTTCCTTACCAGAGAAATTTCCGTACAAACATCATCGGAAACTTCTTTACAGACGAAGTTACATTCAATATTGTGATTGATGAGCACTTCTATGAACCTCCATATGTGCTGAACAAGATATATGAGACAGTAGATGTTGACGCTACTCAGACTATCGTCAATGGAGAAATCAAGTACAATGATCTTAATCTTGTAACCGATGATCCTGCTGCTGAGATCAATGTTTCTGCTGCAGTTCATTTCATCAATTCATCTTTCACCGCTGGTGACGGTATAATTCTTAATGATAATGCTACTGTCGTTCTTCAGGATTGCAATTTCACCATTCCTGCAGGTAAGAAGGTGGTAGTCAACAAAACATCGGTCACTACTATTCAGGTTATGTATCATAATGTGAGAGTAAACGGTGTTCTCGTTACAAAAGATAATTGGAAGAATTATTTTGAGGCTGCCACTGCTTTTGCTTTTTAATTTTCAACTAAATAACCATAATAACAAACAATCATGAAAAAAATCTTTTGCTACGCTGCAGCACTTGCTACAATGCTATTTGCTGCATCATGCCAGAAAGAGACCCTTTTTGGTGGACAGGATGGTGATGAGGTTACTGCAACCCTTACCATTCAGGCTCCTGAACAGCTTGTAACCAAAGCTGTCGGTGATGGTCAGACAGCAGACAATCTTGTCTTTGCTGTGTTTGATGAAGAAGGCTATGAACTTGGTAATCTTCGTCAGGGTGACTGGAGAAAGAATCAGGCTGAACTTGTTTTCGACAATTCAGCAAAGCCACAGTTGACTCTCACAACTACTCTTGCTCGAGGCAAGGAGTATACCTTCGTATGCTGGGCTCAGAACAAGGAGGCTGATTGCTATGACTTCACAAACATGAAGGTGATAGGAATCAATTATAATAACAACTATGTTGCCCAGGATGAGAAACGTGATGCTTTCTTCGCTGCCGTTCAGTCAGGTAAGGTGACTGCAAACTTCAGCCAGACAATCGAGCTTTACCGTCCTTTCGCTCAGGTGAATGTCGGTACTGCTGACATCCAGGCTGCTTTTGATGCAGGTGTTGATGTTACAAAGCTTCGTTCAACCATGACTCTTACCAATGCCGCAACTGAGCTTCATACTTTTGTCGGAGCTAAGGCAGAGGATAATGATGGTGACGGAAAGGTCAGGGGTGCAGAAACAGTTACTTTCGAGGTTGCTCCTGCAATTTCCAAGTCAAACTGGGATGGAACAAATGCTGCTGCAGACCACGAGTGGCTTACAATCAATCATAAGGATTACAAGAATAAGACTTATGGCTGGCTTGCAATGAACTACATTCTTGTCAACGATGGTGATGAGAAAGGTGAAGGTTCCGTTGATGGAACAGAGCAGGCACTTTCCAATGTAAGTTTCACAATATATGAGGAATCTCTCGAGCTCTGCTCATATGATGTTCCTAACGTTCCTGTACAGAGAAACTACCGTTCACACATCCTTGGTGACGGCCTTCTTACAGCTGACGGAACAATCACTGTTATCATTGAGCCAGCATTCCTTGAGCCAGACTATGTTGTTAATGTATGGGATGGTATTTCAACCAGCAAGCCTGCTAAGGATGCTGAGGGTAACTACCTTGTTACAAAGCCTGAGGAGCTTGCTTGGTTCCAGAAGAATACTCCTGATGCTAACATCAGACTCGTAAATGACATCGACCTCGCTGGTCAGGTTTGGACTCCTATCTCTTACTTCAACGGTGAGAAGGTGCTTACATTCGAAGGTCTTCCTGTTACTAAGGCAGGTGAGACTTACCCTACTATCTACGGCCTTAACATCAATCAGACTTCTGGTAAGGCAGCAGGTCTGTTCGGTGGAGTTACATTCAACTTCAAGAACTTCAACATCGACGGTGCTGAGTGTAATTGCGTAAGCAGCTTTGTAGGTGCTGTTGCTGGTCAGGTATATGGTGATCTTGAGAACATCAGCGTTAAGAATGTTAACTTCGTTGCAGATCCTTCAAGAAAGGATATCCGCTACGGTGCTATCGTAGGTATGCACAATGCCGGAAATGCTACTGACTGTTCTGTTGAGAATGCAGTTGTAAAGGCTTATCACAATGTCGGTGGTATCGCCGGTACTGTAAATGAGAGCAACAAGAACCGTACATACAGAAACTGCTCTGTAAAGGAATCTACACTCGAGCTCTACTGCACAGAAGGTGCTGGTGCGAAGATGGTAGGTGCACTTACAGGTAATGCAAATGGTGTTACTCTTTACTATGAGGACTGCACAGCCGAGGGTAATAATGTGAATGCTCTTGTAGGTGCCGGTACTTCTGTTGACCTTAAGGTTCCGGTTCTTGAAGTTAAGGAGACTGAGTTTGAAGTGGCTTACGATGCAACAGAAGTTGAAATCGAGATCTCTTCAAATGTTGCTTGGACTGTTGCTGGTGAGGGCGTAAAAGCTGAGCCTGCTGCAGGTGAAGGTGATGCAAAGGTAGTTCTTACATTTGCTGCTAACGAGGCTTATGAGGCTAAGACTTATGAGGTTACTGTAGCTTCTGAGGCTGAGGTTGAGGCTGTTACTGTTACAATTGCTCAGGAGGCTGCTCCAGAGCCAGAGCCAGAGTTTGTTACTGCAACTGTTGCTGAGTTCCTCGCAGCTGCTGAGGATGACACTATGTATCAGCTTACTGGTGTGATCACTAAGGTTACAAACACTTCATTCGGTAACTTCGACATCACTGATGAGACAGGTACTGTATACGTTTACGGTCTCTGCAGCCCAGAGGGTGTGCAGAAGTATTGGGCTGAGTCTGGTTCAAAGCTTGGTGACACAATCACTATCCAGACTAAACGTACCTCTTACAATGGTTCTCCTCAGGGAAAGGATGCTCTCTTTGTAGAGCTTACTCCTTTCGTGGCGACAGAATCTGAGTGGGGTGTTGTTGGTGATCTCACAAACTGGGCTGATGGTAGTGATATCAAGATGTATACGACCTGGAAGGCTAAAGATCTTTTTGTAGCTTACAATGTCGAGATCGCTTCAGGTGCATTCAAGGTACGTGCAAACAACGAGTGGAACAATGCTAAGAACTATGGTCTCGAGGTAGCTGGTAAGATTTATGCTGATTCATATTATAGCGTATATACCGACGGCGGCAGCAAAAATATCACTCCTATGGAATATGGCACATATGACGTATACTTCGACCTCGCTAATAAGCGTGTAGCTCTTGTTACACCTGGCAAGGAGTATGCTGATGCTGAAAACGGCGGCGACCCTGTAGTCGTTATCGAAGGTCTTAAAGAGCATACGTGGGGACTTATCGGTTCATTCGCAGGCTCTGGCTGGAGTGCTGACGTGAATATGGAAGTTGTAGGAGACTGGGCTGTTGCCAAGAATGTTACCCTTGCTAACGGCAATGAGTTCAAGTTCCGTGCTGACGGAGCATGGGCCCTCAGCTATGGTTCAGCTTGTGATGTAAACGTAGGTGAGACTTACACTACATATAATAATGGCGGTAACATGAAGTTCGTCGGCGAGGCTGGTGCATACAACATCTACTTCTCGCTGATTGATGCTAAGTTCTATATTGAAACTTACATCTCGGCTACAACTGCAGAGGCTACAATGGCAAACTTCGGCTGGGCAAATGCAGCTCTTGTTGAGACTGTAACTCTTGACGACAATGTTACCCTTACATTTGAGAAGGGTGGTGCATCTACAGCTCCTGCATACTACACTTCAGGTGAGGCTGTACGTCTTTATCAGAACGGTGCAATCATGAATGTATCCGCAAGCGGAAGAACTATTACTTCAATCGAGATCACTTTCGCAAACAACATGTACTATCTTGCTGCTGACTCAGGCGAGTTTACAGAGGAGGCTGCAGCCCGTACATGGACCGGTAGTGCTGAAACTGTCAAGTTCACTTGTACAGGAACTGACAAGAACCATCGTGCTTATATCCAGTCCATCAAGGTTACTTACGAATAATATTTTCCGACCTCAGGTGCTTGACCGCACCTGGGGTTGCCATCATGTAAGACCGCAGAATGGTCTTATTTACCTGTTCAGGTGATGTCTGCTGTAGGAAATTGATGTGTGCAGGAATCAGAACAGACCGTATAGCTGTGCGTCGATCTTATCCGTGATCTGGGCGAAGTCTTCCGGGCGGTGTTCGTAGTCGAGGTCGTCGGCTTCTATGATAAGGACCTTGCCCTTATATTCAGCAATCCACTCTTCATACCTATCGTTCAGATTGCTTAGGTATTCGATGCTGATTCCTTTTTCGTAGTCTCTGCCTCTTTTCTGGATCTGTGATACGAGCGTAGGTACAGAAGATCTCAGATAGATCAGAAGGTCAGGTTCGTTGACCATTGACATCATAAGGTTGAACAGCTGCATATAGGTGTCAAAGTCGCGGTCTGACAGGTTTCCCATTGCTTTGTTGTTGGCGACGAAAATGTGTACACCTTCCAGAATGGTCCTGTCCTGAATGATTACGTCGTCGGATTTTGCAATTTCAAGCAGGTCCTGGAATCTCTGGGCCAGAAAATATGTTTCAAGATTGTAAGACCAGCGTTCTATGTCCTTGTAGTAGTCTTCCAGATATGGGTTGTATGTGACAGCTTCATATTTGGGCGTCCAGCCATAGTGTTCTGCAAGCATTCTTGTGGGGGTGGTCTTTCCGCATCCGATATTTCCGGCGATTCCTATATGCATGGTTGAATTGTCTGATTAGTTAATGAAAACAGGCTGCAATGGTTTGCAGCCTGCTAATTTAGCGTATTTTTTGTTCAATTACAATGACTCTTCATGGAATTATGGTCAGACAAGGCCATGTGCCATCATTGCTTCTGCAACTTTGATGAATCCAGCAATGTTAGCTCCTTTTACGTAGTTGACATATCCGTCTTCCTCTGTTCCGTATTTCAGGCAGGCTTCGTGAATGTCTGTCATGATTCTCTTGAGATTCTGGTCCACTTCCTCGCGGGTCCATTTCAACCTGATGGAATTCTGTGTCATTTCGAGACCTGAGGTAGCCACGCCACCGGCATTTGATGCCTTGCCAGGGGAGTAGAGCAGTCTTGCTTTCTGGAACACTTCTATAGCTTCAGGTGTACAAGGCATGTTGGCACCTTCCGCTACGCAGATACAGCCGTTTGCTACAAGAGTCTTTGCTTCTTCTTCATTGAGCTCATTCTGTGTGGCACAAGGCATTGCGATGTCACACTTGATCTTCCAAGGGCGTTCGTTAGGGAAATACTGTGCTCCAGAATATTTGTCCGCATATTCTCTGATTCTTCCACGGAATATATTCTTGAGCTCCATGATGTATGCAAGCTTTTCCTCGTCAATTCCGTCAGGATCGTAAATGAAACCGTTTGAGTCTGACATTGTCATAACCTTTGCACCAAGCTGAAGCGCTTTCTGAGCTGCATACTGGGCTACATTTCCAGAACCGGAGATCACTACTTCCTTACCTTCGTAGCTATCGCCCTTTGTTGCCAGCATTGCACTGGCGAAGTAGCATGTTCCATAGCCGGTAGCCTCCGGTCTGAGAGGGCTTCCTCCCCATGTTATCCCTTTACCTGTGAGTACTCCTGTGAATTCGTCGCGAAGCCTTTTATATTGTCCGAACATATAACCGATTTCACGTCCACCAACTCCGATATCTCCAGCAGGAACGTCTGTATCCGGTCCGATATGTCTCTGCAATTCAGTCATGAAACTCTGGCAGAATCTCATGACTTCGTTATCAGATTTACCCTTCGGATTGAAATCTGAACCACCTTTTGCTGCACCCATCGGCAGGGTGGTAAGGCTGTTCTTGAATGTCTGTTCAAATGCAAGGAACTTCATGATGCTGAGGTTGACGCTCGGATGGAAACGTATACCTCCCTTGTAAGGTCCTATGGCACTGCTGCACTGAACGCGGTAGCCACGGTTTACCTGCACTTCTCCTTCATCGTCAAGCCATGGAACGCGGAAGATTATGATTCTTTCAGGTTCTGCTATGCGCTCCATAATCTTGAGATCCATCAGATATGGATGTTCAACAATGTAAGGAGCTACACTTTCGAGTACCTCCTTAACTGCCTGATGAAATTCCTTTTCACCTGGGTTCTTTGCAGTCAGGTCCGCCATGAACCTGTCTACATAATTCTGTGCAAATTGATCCATATGTGTCTATTTGTTAGGGATTATCGCACAAAATTGCAAAATTATTCTTTAAAATACAATAGCTTAGAACAGGAAGCCTGTATTGAGGTAGAATGCAAATCCTCCGTCCTGCTTGTTGAAGCATTGTGCTCCTTCGAATGCAACGATGAAGTTCTGGTTCATGATGAAGCGGAGTCCGATACCTGCAGATCCGTGGAAACCGTCCTTGTTCTTGAAATCGTTGTTTACGAATTTTGGATACAATGCAAGCTGTTCGATGCTGGCTTTGCCGGTAGCTTTGAGGTCCATGTCGTAGCCTCTGAATACGTGTGCTCCATCGGTGAATGCACTGAGTGCAAAGGCGATGTTCTGCTTCCAAAGCTTGAAGTCGATGAATCTCCAGCGCATTTCGATGTTGTAGAATCCGGTGTCGAGTCCCTGTACTCTGTTGAGCATGAGACCTCTGACTGTGCGGTAGCCGCCGAAGCCGTCGTTATCTGCCTTGATTCCCATGTTGGTGTAGAATGGAAGGTTATACCATGGGACGCTGTCGCCGAATGTGCCTTGATAACCAAGTCGGTAAGCGAAAGTCAGCTTGTCCTGAATGATAGGGACATACTGTCTGAAGGTAGCACAGTATCTGTAATGCTCGTGAGTTGTTCCGAGCCACTTAGGTGCTGCAATTACATGAGCTTCAGCCCATATTCCTTTGGTAGGGTTGTTCTCTATGTTTCTGCTGTCATACATGAGTCCAAGACGGAGTGATGATGTGAGACCTCCGTTGGCCTGGTCTTCAGGAATGATGCCCCATGCTTTGTAGAGTCCGAACAGGGAATTGCCGTTCATCACTTCATAGCCTGTAGGTACATAATCCTGAGTCTTTGTCCATGAAAGGTTGTAGCCGGCCTCCCAGTAGAAGTTCTCCAGTATCTCTCCGGTAAAGTCAACTTTGGCTTTGATCAGGTCACGACCGTGTCTGTAGAATCCTTTTGGAGTACTTCCTTTCAGACTTTCATCTTTGAATTGATATGTAGGCTTCAGGAAGTCCATGTCATAGACGCTCTGGTAACCGTTGAATCCGTAGAAGTCAAGGGCTGCATCTTTATAGTAACCGGTGCAGATGGACATTCTTACACCTGGGATGAGAGTCTTGTTGTCGTAGTTTACAATAAGCTTGTAACTGCCTATCTGTGATTCCTTTACATATGCGGATGCTTCAAAATACCACTGTGCGTTAGGGTTGGGATAGTTCTTGCCGTCTCCGAAATTGTATAGATTGAGAAGTGCTCCGAACTGGAATCCTCTGTCGGCATCAAATGCTACAACAGGGAGAGGTCCGAGGTTGATGCCTGTCTTGATGATTTCTCCTTTTTCATTATATGTGACTTTCTTTTCCTTCTTATCTGCCTTTCCTACTGCCGTTTCTGCATAGACTGGGGAACAAATGAGGAGAGCCGCGATGGCTGTGATGAATATGTTTCTCATAATGCTGAATTTTATGATTCGGTCCGCTTATCGTTTCGGACCTTTGGTTATTATCGGAAATTATTGACAATCTTCTTGAATCTTTCAGATAGTCTGCTGTTGCCAAGCAGTCTTATGTCTGAAATCCATCTTCTGCATCCTTCCACATAGTCGTAGAAGAATCCATAGGCCGGGATTGCTAAAAGTGATATGCTTAGAGCTGCAATCCATGGCGTGAAACAGAAAAGCAGAATCACGAGAACAGGGTATAGCAATCCTCCCATCGCAAGATTGACTCCAAAATTGACTGTGTTTCTGAATGCTTTGTCCCTGACCTTGCTTCTGATGGCTTCAGCCGTAGCCCACATAGGCAGGCTGATGATGGCACTGAACAGGAAGTATGGCAGCAGAAGCAGTCCTTTGACAGCCTTGCCGCAGACTCTCGTTGAAGGGTTCTTTCTGCCGAATGAATAAATGGATATCTTATTCTTTCTTCTATCTCTTTCGAATTCCTTTACCTCGTCAAGCAGAGATTCCATCTTCTCCGTATCCTGTTCCAGT
Organism: Bacteroidales bacterium; assembly: GCA_017625725.1. GTDB lineage: Bacteria > Bacteroidota > Bacteroidia > Bacteroidales > UBA932 > Cryptobacteroides. Next base: position 37,124 of record JAGAKH010000041.1, read on the forward strand.
CTTACGGTCAGATCCTTGATTATCTTCTTGTTGTCAAGCATAGCCTCATGCAGACTGCGTCCGCATTCACCATATCCTTTGCCGGATGCCTGTGTAAGCATCTTTGTCAGTTCCCACATCTGAGGATATCTGCTGTCATCTTCTATATAAGAGATGTTCTCCGGCATCCTTGCCTTCAGCTCTGTCCTCAGGCCTTCAATCAGATGCTGTTCGTTGTCGTCTCCAGCGTTTTTAAGATATTCGGTTACATTGATCGGCTTGCCGAACGTTACCAGAGATGTGCTTCTGGTCCGGAAGTAGTCTCCGTATTCAATACCAGTCGGGATGATGTATACAGGTTTAACTCCGCCAAATTTCTTGTCAGCAGCTATGGCTATTCTGAACACACCTTTACCCAGTGCCCTGAGAGAATGCATCGTTCTGTGAGTACCTTCCGGGAAAATGCAGAATGGCACACCGTTCTCCAGCGTCTCGACAATTATTTCCGAGGTTTCGTTGTTCTTCAGAACATTCCTTAGTCCGTCTCTCTGCCTCATCATTGGAAGGATACGGAGAAAAGTCATGATCTTGCCGATGAACTTGTTGTTGAAGAGGTCTGCACGTGCTCCGAAGACAATCTCGTCTTTCTCTGTCCTCAGTATTACGAGGGCATCCATGAGAGTGTTGCAGTGGTTAGGTGCAATTATTACAGCACCATCCTGCGGAATATTCTCAGTACCCTTGACTTCTACCCTGCGGAATGACCTTTTTGTACACCAGTCTACATAGTATCTTAAAATACTGTATACTGAATTCGCTTCGTATATCTTACCCATCTTAGTCTAATTCGTCAGCTTCTTTGCGGCCTTTCAATCTCCATGTATATGCGAGTGTGAGACCGGAAATTATATGCCATACGCCCCACCATGCTGTTATTACCACCATACCTCCGTTATTAGCCCAAAGAACCGGGTCGAAGATGGCTGGGTTGAAAAGGAGTACGAGACCTAGTCCTGAGTTCTGTATACCGGTCTCGATGGTTATTGTACGTCTGTCTTTATAAGGTACCTTGAACAGTGTACCGGTAGAAAAACCTATTCCTAAGGCAAGCAGGTTATGTACAAGTACGATAAGGAATATATACTTGATGCATTTCATGAATGCGTCGATGTTGTTTCCGAAGGTAAGCACGACCATCAGGATGAAGAACGCTACAGAAAGATACTGCATAGGCTTCTTCAATTTTGCAGCTACCTTCGGAAGGTATTGTGAGCAGAGAATTCCTAATACAAGCGGAATTCCGAGAAGGATGACTGTGGTCTTGAAGATCTCCCAGAACGGTATTTCGAGTTCAGGCAGGAGCATTCTCTTTTCTGCAAAATTGAGGTAAAGCTTACCCCAGATTGAAAAGTTCAGCGGTGTTGTGAATATGCAGGCTGCAGTGTTGAATGCGGTCAGTGACACTGACAGCTCTGTGTTTCCTCTGGACAGTGATGTGATGAAGTTGGAAATGTTTCCTCCGGGGCATGACGCCACCAGAATCATACCCAATGCGATCATCGGCGATATCCAGTTCTTGAATGTTATTGTCAGAAGGAATGTAAGTGCCGGAAGAAGAATTAATTGGCAGATAATTCCTAATATGACAGATTTGGGCTTTTTGATGATGTCGATGAATGTTCTAGGTTTAATGCCTAAGGCTACTCCGAACATGACGAAGGCAAGTACGATGTTGATTGCGTTCATTCCTGCCTCGTTCATATTGACCTTGATTGCATCAAGATGTGCAATAACTTCTGGACTCATGATTTTTTATAATTTGGTTTTAGTGCCGCTAAGATAATCATTTTTTAATAACTTATTAAATAGATTCTGTGAACTGTTCATATTTGTGGCAAAATTTTAGACTTGCCAAGATCTTGACTGGGTGACCAAGTGCAAATACGTAGCGATACCGCTCTTGATACCCCTCAAAACGCTTGGACCAGGAGCACTTTTCCCGTGTTTCCGCCCGCGGTCCTCACCAGAGTGATGCGACCGCGAGCACTTTCCCTGTCTTTCTGCCCGCGGTCTGAAGCTAGGTCATGACATAGGACGGCAACAGTCAAGCACGAGGACGGCCCTTTGGCCGAGCCGCCCGCAGTGCTTGATCTGCCGTCGCCGGAGTTCGTATATTCTGCGACGGCACCTTGCTTAACTCTCTTAAAATCAGCAATTCTCAACGAATACCGCTAATTTGTCAATAGGTTAAGTCCAGACATTTTCAATCTCCGGTGCAACTCCTGCTCACAATTTTGTTCGCCAAGATCGATACGAAGTGCAGGGCACCGCAGCTGCCATAGACGACGATGCTAACTGCTCAAGGCAAATGGTTATTATTCGTATCAGGCAGGGCACCGGAGCTGGCAAAAACGCCAGCCAGCTCCTCAAAGCAAGCTGCGCGAGCTACGCCAAATGGCTCGCTCCGCATGCTTTGTGCCGGTAATGGCCATAAAAAAGCCCGTTTTTCTGGCCGGAGGCAGGTTTCAGTAAGTGACGGCCAGATATAGAGGCGATTTTATGGCCGCATTTGAAAACAACCGGGATTTTTCGTTGAGCTTGCTTTGTGCCGGTGATGAAGCCTATATAAAACAAAATGAGACGTCGCCACTCACGTGGGGATGCCTCATACTAACCACATAATTATAACACTAAAACTAATAACCATTGAGTTGTGATTGCTACTGATGAGCTATCTGATCAACTCGTGTGCAAAGGTATGGCAATTTCTGACACCTGCATAATGTTTTCTGTTAAATTTTTGTTACAAATGATGTAACATTTATTATATTAGCTAAAATTTACAATTTCATAGTGGCATGGTAAAGATTTACTGCATTAATTCTCAGACATCTATGTATTTTCAGGAGGGAACAACTCTTCTCGAAATGCTATCTTCTTTTGAATTTGACAGACCTTATCCGATTTTATCTGCTAAGGTAAATAATGTGAGTCAGGGCTTGAAATATCGTGCCTTCAATAACAGGACTGTAGAGTTCATGGATTACAGGTCATATATAGGCAGGAGTGTCTATTCGAATTCATTATGTTTCCTTTTATGTAAGGCGGCCAGTGATCTGTTTCCGGGTTGTAGGGTGGTCTTGAGACGTCCTATCTCGAAGGGCTACTTCTGTACAGTTGATAAACAGGATGGTTCCGATTTTTCGGATAATGACCTGAAGTCACTGACAGACAGAATGATGCAGTTGGTTGACCTTGATGTCCCTTTCCGACGCCATGAAGCTCCCCTTGAGGAGGCAGTGAAGGTGTTCAAAGATTTCGGTTATCAGGATAAGGTGAGTCTGCTTGAGACTATAGGTGATGTGTATGTGAATTATTATACTTTAGAGGATACTCCTGACTATTACTATGAAGCCTTGCTTCCTAGCACCGGGTATATGAAGCTGTGGAGCCTGACAAGATATAGGGACGGTCTTCTTCTGAGAGTTCCTGACCGTCACAATCCTGAACAGCTGGCACCATTTGTAGAACAGCCTAAGACTTTTGATGTGTTTTCCGAGAACATGAAATGGAACAGTATCATGCGTCTCGACAATGTGGGTGATGTGAACCTTGCCTGTCAGAGAGGTGAGGCTCCTGATCTTATCAAGATTGCAGAAGCACTTCAGGAAAAGAAGATCGTTCAGATCGCCGAGGAAATCGAAAGACGGGTCAATAGGGAGAATCCTGTGAGACTGGTGCTGATTACCGGCCCGAGCAGCAGTGGCAAATCGACCTTCTGCAAGCGTTTGAGCATACAGCTGAAAGCTTGTGGCCTACGTCCTGTGTCGTTTTCGACAGATGATTATTTTGTTAACCGTCTAGATACTCCACGTCTTCCTGACGGTTCCTTCGATTTCGATAATTTTGACACAGTCGACCATGATTATCTGCAGAGCGACATTCTTCGCCTTCTTGCCGGTGAGACTGTGGAAGTGCCTGAATATAACTTTGTTACCGGATTGAGAGAGTTCAATGGAAAGAAACTGCATCTTGAACCGGGAAATGTCCTTCTTGTGGAGGGTATCCATGCTTTGAATCCGTCTCTGACCGATAAGGTAGACGATGCCTTGAAGTATAGGATCTTCATCAATACGATAACGAGTATATCATTGGATAACCATAACTGCATACCGACCAGTGACAACAGACTTCTCAGACGCATTGTCCGTGACTTCAACAAGGGATCATTCACGGCGCGTGAGTCAATCATGCACTGGCCGAATGTCCGTCGTTCCGAGGTGAAGTGGATTTATCCATATCAGGAAAATGCTGATGTTCTTTTCAATTCGGCATATCTTGTGGAATTTGCCGTGCTCAGGTCTCATGCTGAGCAGATTCTGATGACTGTCCCTAAGAATTGTCCTGAATACAGTGAGGTCCACCGCCTGATGAAGTTCCTGAATTATTTCGTGCCGGTTTCAGACAAGGATGTCCCTTCGACATCATTGCTTAGAAGTTTTATCGGAGGAAGCAGCCTTTAATTTCCCCGACTATGGATAAGTTACTTGCTTTCATGTCTTTCCCTCTTAACCTTATCTTTGCTTCGATATGGGTTATTGCTGCTGTGTGGCTTTGGAATGATAAAAGGGAATCGCCTGTAGTGAGATTTTTTCTTTCTCCGGCAGCGACATTATCTTCATTGCTTATATTTCTGGCAGTCAGTCTTTTTATTGGATTGTCGGGGATGAGGTGGCTGACAAGAACCATATTCTTCGCTGTTGTTCTTCTCTATCTGATGACTGTCCTGCTTTTTGTGCTTATCAGAGGATGGCGTAAGGTCGGAGAGGACGGAGTTAAGAGAATAAGGTGGAGATTTACTTTTCTGCATGCCGGTCTGCTCCTTGCACTTTCATCCGCTTTCTGGGGTACTCCTGATTCCCGGACAATGCGTCTGCAGCTCTCAGAAGGTATTCCTACCGATCAGGCATACTATTTAGACGGGCGTAGCAGCAGGCTGTCTTATGAAATTGAGCTGGAAGATTTCATTATGGAAATGGACCAGCAAGGGATGCCGTCTTTGTATGAAGCTCATCTCATCGTCGACGGTGAAAGAATTTGCGTAAGGGTTAATCATCCCTATTCCAGAACATTGGGAGAAGATGTCTATCTGACTGGCTTTGAATCTTCCGATACTAAGGATTCATTTTCGTGTGTAATCCAGATTGTTCGCGAGCCTTGGAAATATCCTGCTATGGCCGGCATAATCATGATGCTTGCCGGAGCTTTCATGTTGTTCCTTAAAGGCCCGAAATCAAAATTCTGACGCTATGGTTACCTGGGATATATTCATATGGTTTGCTGCTGCAGCTGTGTTTCTTTCTTCTGTGGCTGCAGTTCTGTCTGCAATTAACACTTCAAGACTTCCGTCAAGAATGTTGTCGATCTGTTTTTCTGCAGGTTCCGTAATAGTTCTTGCCGCTTTTATAGCCGGATTGTGGGTAAGTCTTGGCAGACCTCCTTTGAGGACTATGGGCGAGACGAGGTTGTGGTACTCGTTCTTTGCTTTCATATCAGGTCTGTTTACCTATATGAGGTGGAGATACAGGTGGATCCTGTCCTTCTCGACTGTTCTTGCTACGGTCTTTATAATGATTAATCTACTCAAACCGGAAATTCATGACCAAAGCCTGATGCCTGCCCTTCAGAGTCCTTGGTTCATTCCGCATGTTACGGTCTATATGTTCTCCTACTCATTGCTGGGATGTGCCTTTCTGATAGCTTTGGCTACGTTTTCCGGTAAATTCAATATTAATTCAGATCCTCTCGGACCTGTTGATACACTTGTATATATAGGTACGGCATTTCTTACATTCGGAATGTTGTCCGGATCACTTTGGGCAAAGGAGGCATGGGGACATTATTGGAATTGGGATCCTAAGGAAACATGGGCTCTGGTAACGTGGCTGTCATATATGCTATATATACATCTACGCTTATTCGGTCATGGTAGGGCTGGTGAGAAGAAGCTTTCAGTACGCACTCTGTGTGTTCTACTGATTTTTTGTTTTGCCTGTCTGCAGATGTGCTGGTGGGGAGTGAATTATCTTCCATCTGCTCATGATAGTGTACATATTTATAACAGATGATGTTATATCCGATTTTTATTATATCTTTGAAATATTGTTTGATGTCTAACCAAAATCATCGATTATGAAGAAAATACTAAAATGGGGAATTGCAGCCTTGCTGATGGTGTTTGCAGTGATGGCTGTTGTTTACAGGGCTGTAAATCAGACCCCTTCTCCAGATCTTCCGCAGAATGAACAGGTTTACAGGATTTTTGAAGACGGTGGTTGCCTTAGCTGCCATTCGGCTGATCCTAAGCTTCCATTCTATGCCAAGCTTCCGGTAGCAGGAAAAATCGTCATGAAGGATATTGATTCCGGATATCGTGCCTATGAGATGACTAAGCTTATGGAAGACCTGAAGACCGGTGCAGAGGTGAATCCGGTCGATCTGGCTAAGGTTGAAAAGGTTGTTCTTGATGACAGAATGCCTATGCCGAAGTACTATCTTGTACATTGGGGCAGTTCTCTTACGGAGCAGAAAAGGGAAATCGTCCTTGATTGGGTGCGAGATACCAGAATCGCGATGTATGATGACGGACTTGAAGGTGACAGGGCTGCTGAGCCGATACGTCCTATCGATGCTTCTCTTGAGGCTGATCCTGCCAAGGTTGCTCTTGGATACGCACTTTTCCATGATCCTCGTCTTTCTGTTGATAATACTGTTTCCTGTGCTTCGTGTCACGATCTTTCAACGGCAGGTGTGGACAATCATCAGTATTCTCATGGAGTGAACGACCTTCTTGGAGGCGTCAATGCTCCTACTGTATACAATGCTGTCTATAACTTCGTGCAGTTCTGGGACGGCAGGTCAAAGACTCTTGCAGATCAGGCAGCAGGCCCGCCGCTTAATCCTGTTGAAATGGCTTCTCCTTCATTTGACCATATCATTGCCAAACTTGAAGCAGATAAGTCTTTTGCAAAAGCATTCAAGGCTGTATATCCTGAAGGAATCACTCAGGCCACCATTACAGATGCAATCGAGCAGTTTGAAAGGACTCTGATTACACCAGATTCACGTTTTGACAAGTGGCTTCGTGGGGATGATGCGGCGTTGACTTCCGATGAACTCAGGGGATATGAATTGTTCAAGACATATGATTGTGCGACCTGCCACGTCGGCCAGAATCTTGGAGGTCAGTCTTATGAACTGATGGGTCTTCGCAGACATTATTTTGCTGAACGTGGTCTTGAACTGACACATGAGGATAACGGCCGATTCAAGGAAACGCAGAATGAACGTGACAGGCATCGTTTCAAAGTGCCAGGCCTCAGAAATGTCGAGCTCACATGGCCTTATTATCATGACGGAACACGTGAGACCCTTGAGGATGCAGTACGTGATATGGCCATCTATCAGAGCGGAGTCGAACTTTCATCTGATGAAATCGGTCAGATAACTTCATTCCTGAAGACTTTGACAGGAGAATATAAAGGTACACTGCTGACAAATCATAATACACCTGAGAGTGTCCATGACCATGAGCATGATCTAGGTATCTGATCTGTCGGTGTAATACTGAAATCTGAATCATTCACCTTTCTGCATTTATGCGGAAAGGTGTTTTTCATATATGTTCCTGCACAAGTATACGAAAGGGGTGTCAAGAAGGCTGATCACGAAGTATATTGCGTATGTACTGATGAATATTGACAGCAGTGTCGATGTCTCGTATGTTCCGAAAAAAGCAAGAAATGTGTATAGACCGGTGTTGATAAGCTGAGATATCATCGTTGAACCGTTGTTCCTGATCCAGAGTCCTTTCTTATTGTCTGAGAACTTTTTTCTGCACCAGTTCCACCATTTGTGGTAGAGCCATACGTCTGTAAGTTGTGAAATGAGATAGACGACCAGAGAGGCGACCACAATGCGGGGGTAGCGGTAAAGATTGTCTTGAAAGAGCTGCTTGCCCAGTCGTTCTCGCTAGGAGTGTATAGAAGCCATGTCTGCGATATGAATATGAATACAATAGAGCATAGTGTGCTGATCAGAACGGCTTTGTTAGCTTCTTTCGCACCATGGTTCTCGCTGAGTATGTCAGTAACGAGGAATGTGCTTGCGAACAGGACATTCCCCAATGTCATCTCTATACCGAAAGCATATACAAGAAGCATGACTTCAATGTTGGCAAGGAGTGTTGCCATTACGTTGAATGCCAGAAGTCCGTTCTTGCCAAAGAAGCGGTAAAATATCGTTATGCTGCCATAAATGAATAAGAATGAGGATATTATGAGTAGCTCATTGGTCATATGCATGTAATTTTGACGGCAAATATAGCATAAATAATTCTTATCCCGTAATGAAGATGATGATTCCGCTGATACCGATGTATGCGTAGACAATATAAGGGAATATCTTTGCCGGAATGTGTCTGAATACGATTTCTCCGGACAGAATACCTGCAGCCAGTCCTCCCAGACCATAGAGATAGCTGATTCCGACTGTCGGGGTAACGAAGCCGTTAACGGCTCTGACTACTGTCATCATGGCGTTACCAATAAGAAAATAGGTCTGGATCATTGCCATGTAATGGTCCTTGTCCGGCTCGGAAGATATGAAATACAGGACTGCTGGAGGACCCTGCATGCCGAAGAAACCACCCATCAGTCCGCTGAGTGTTCCTGCCCCTATCTGATAGGGAAGGGTGGTCTTGAGGCGAATTCTGTTTTTGAAGAAGGCAAAATACAGGCTTATGACTATGAGGATGATGCCAAGTACTGACCTTATAGTCGTGTCCTGGATTCTGGAGAGCATGAAGATAGCTCCGGAAGATATGACTATGAATGTCAGAAGTATGGGGAGAAGCCTATCCCAACTGATGTATCTTCTCATTCGGACAGCAATGACTAAAGACGTCGTCATGGCAAGAAGTCCCGAAAGTGCTGTGGCCTCTCCATAAGATGGCATGAGGAAGGGTAGGGAGGTCATGATGAATATGCCGAAGCCGAAGCCTGTGGTTCTTTGAACGAAACTTGCTCCGGCGGCGAGAAATACTATGTTCCAGATTTCAGCCATTTCATGCAAAGTTACATTTACTTTCCCGAAATATTCATATGAATTTTGATTTTAGTGTATTTCTTGTAATTTTGTCAGTAGAGATGAACTTTAACAAATATCCCAGCCATATGCAGAAACGATATTTTCTATCGGAGGATGATATTCCTCGTCAATGGTACAATATTCAGGCGGATATTCCGGTCAAACCAATGCCGATGCTGGATCCTTTAACTAGAGAACCGGTGACGGTCGATGGCCTTTCCCGGCTTTTCAGCGTGGAGTGTTCAAAACAGGAACTGAATCAATCGGACAGATGGATAGATATTCCTGATGCTGTCATGGAGAAGTATAGGTATTATAGAAGTACTCCTCTTGTACGTGCATATGCATTGGAGAAGGCGATCGGTACGCGGTCCCATATCTATTTCAAGAATGAGAGTGTCAGCCCTATAGGCTCACACAAGCTTAATTCAGCATTGCCGCAGGCTTATTATTGCAGTGTGGAGGGAGTGACGAATGTCACGACTGAAACGGGTGCGGGACAATGGGGTGCAGCACTTGCATATGCAGCCAAGATATTCAATCTGGAGAGTGCTGTTTACCAGGTCAAGATAAGCTATGAGCAGAAACCATACAGGAGAAGCATAATGCAGGTGTTCGGTGCTCAGGTTACCCCATCTCCTTCAATGTCCACCCGTGCCGGTAAAGATATCCTGACCCGTACCCCATATCATCAAGGTTCGTTGGGAACAGCCATTTCGGAGGCAGTCGAGCTGGCCAGGATGACGCATGGATGCAAGTATACGCTAGGATCTGTCATGAATCATGTTACTTTGCATCAGACTATTATAGGACTTGAAGCTGAAAAGCAGATGGAAATGGCTGGAGAGTATCCGGATGTTGTGATCGGATGTTTTGGAGGAGGATCTAATTTCGGAGGCATATCTTTCCCTTTCATGAGACATAATTTTACAGGTGAACGCAATACAAGATTCATAGCGGCAGAACCTGCAGCCTGTCCTAAGCTGACGCAAGGAAAGTTCGAGTATGATTTTGGAGATGAAGCAGGATATACTCCTCTTCTTCCGATGTTCACCCTTGGACATGATTTCCAGCCATCCAATATACATGCTGGAGGACTCAGATATCATGGCGCCGGTACTATAGTTTCCCAGTTGCTTAAGGACGGCTATATGGAAGCTGTAGATATCGAGCAGCTGGAGTCTTTTGAGGCTGGTTGTCTGTTTGCTAAGGCTGAGGGTATAATACCGGCTCCAGAGTCGTGTCATGCCATAGCAGCTGCAATAAGGGTCGCAAGGGAATATGATGCTGCCGGTTCTTCAAAGACCATATTATTCAATCTCTCTGGTCATGGATTGATAGATATGGCGGCTTATGACCAGTTCCTTGCCGGTAACATGAAGTGATTTTTTTACTATCTTTGCCGAGCTAAAAATTATTTTTTATGAAGATTGCAGTACCGACAAGAGACGGAAGAGTGGATGACCATTTCGGTCATTGTGAGTATTACACGGTTTTTACTATTATAGATGGCAGGATTATCGATGAATCGAAGCTTGCATCTCCTGAAGGCTGCGGCTGCAAGAGTGGAATTGCACCGGTACTCAGGCAGATTGGAGTGCAGGTGATGCTGGCCGGTAATATGGGTCAAGGAGCAAGGAATGTCCTGGAAGCCAATAGGATAGAAGTGGTCCGTGGATGCAGCGGTGATGTCCGTGAATTGGTCGAGTCCTATCTTGCCGGAAATGTGAAGGATAATGGTGAGGTCTGCGACCATCATGACTGTCATTGATGGTATGCTTAGACCTCTGCTTGCATTACTGGGCCTGATTTCATTGGGGCTTGCGATTCTCGGTATATTTCTCCCGGTTCTTCCTACGACTCCATTGCTTCTACTGTCTGCTGCACTGTTTCTGCGTAGCAACAGGAGACTTTATGATTGGCTTCTGAATCATCCCAGATTGGGACCTTATATCAGAAATTTCATGGAATACAAAGCCATACCATTGAAGATAAAGGTGTTATCTGTTTCAATGGTATGGATTACTTTGTTGTATTGTGCTATATCCGTTGCAGAGCATTGGGCTTTCAGGCTGTTTTTCGTCCTTCTGGCAGCTGCCATTACTGCCCATATTCTTTCATACAAGACTTTGAAATAGAGGATTACCAGAATCTCTTGTTATCATCGTTGTATTCGAATCCTGCAGCTTTGAGGGTCTTTATCAGTTCCTCCTTCTGGATTTCCATGTCTTCACACAGTTCGTCCAGATCTTTATAATAGTCTCTGAGCTTCATGTTTATGAAGCTCAGCAGCATAATAGGGTCCTTTGGTAATGTGCCCATGACTTATCCGCAGTGAAAATATTTCTCAACCAGTTTGAGCATCTCATCCTGATTGCCTTCTATATCCTTTCTGAGAGTCCTGTCGTTGTAAGAACGCAACTTTCTGATGATGCCGTCTATCATTGCAGGGCTGAAGACATTGTGTTTCTCGAATATGGCTCTCTGTTTCTCCAGACAGTCTGCCGATGCTTCGCAACTGTCAGGCAATTGTTCAAGAGATGCCAGTCGGTCAGCATTTTCCTTCTGATGGATGTTTACATTCACATATGTCTTCTCTGCTGTCTTCAGGGCGTCTGTCATCTCAAATCCATGTCTGCAGGCAACAGCAAGTCCGGCTATGAGCTGGTAGATGTCGGCAGAACCGTCTGGTGAACGCATCTCCACAGTCTGTTTCTGGGTCGTGTCGTAGTTGCTGTCACTTTCAAGTGGATTTGCTATTCTGCACATGTCCGATTTGGCTGCCCATCCAAGTGGAACTCTGACTAGTACGGAACGGTTCCGGTCTCCCCAACAGATGTTGGTGGGAGCTTCCTGATGCGGAACAAGACGGAAATATGAGGTAGGGTTAGTGTTTCCAAATGATGTTATCGAAGGGGCGAGTTCCATCATTCCTGCAATGGCAGTCTTTGCTGTTGAGGAAAGAACGCCGTTTTCAAGCATCTGATTCCTGCCATCCTTGACGATCTTCATGTGGATGTGAAGTCCGGAACCGGCCTTTCCGGTGGTTATCTTAGGTGCAAATGTTATGTCAAATCCTGATTTATAGGCAAGATTACGGATTATCCATTTGGCTATCATCAGCTGGTCGGCTGCATCCGCTGCATCCACAGGGAGGAATTCGATCTCATTCTGTTCATATATCTTTCCGTCAATTGTGAAATTGCCGACTTCAGAATGACCGTATTTGATCTGTCCTCCTGCCTGGGCGATGTAAGCCATGCATTGTGTGCGGAATTCATTGAATTTTGCGTATGGGGCAGATTCGTGATAGCCTTTCTGGTCAGTTGCAGGGAACATCCCGCTGTCGGGAGCAATGACATAATATTCGAGTTCTCCCATTGCCTGGAATTCCATTCCGGTAACCTCGTTGAATGCCCTGCAGGCCTTTCTGAGTGTGTTTTCAGGTGAGCTTTCGAGAGGTTCTCCATCCTTGTTGAAATAGGAACAGAGCATGGATATTGTCGGTATTTCTGCAAAAGGATCAAGAAATGCAGTGCTGAATCTTGGGAGTACATAAAGGTCGCTGCTTCCGGCTTCGATAAAAGGGAAGAGGCTGGAACCGTCGACTCTTTCACCGCAGGTGAGTATTGCATCAAGGTATGCGATGTTGTTTATCACGAAATTCAGGGTCTTGAGCCTTCCGTCACCTGCAGGATACATGAAGTTGACCATACGGATGCCATTCTCCTGGATATATCTGATGATATCTGCTTTTGTGAATTCCTTGGCTGGCTTGCCAAGGGCTGAAATCAGTTTGTTTGGATTCAGCAACAGTTCGGTATTCATAATAAAGATCTTAAAAATTCACGCAAATTTATTAATTATCTTCTTATATTGGTATGTTAGTCAATTTATATTTTTATATTTGTATGCTATGAAAAATTTAACCACTTCGTATTATATTTCCCCAGAGATCCGGGCAATCTCTTTCGAGACGGATCTGCCAGTATTGGTGCAGAGCTCGTTTATCGATGACCTGTATAAGGATCCTAATGATTTTTCTGATTATTTCGAATAATGTCTGAAGCAGTTGCAACCAATCAGACTTTTATCAAATCTAATCGATCAGAATATCCGTCATATGAAAATCAGACATTATATCTTAGCTTTAACTATATTAGCTTCTTCATGTACAGCCAATATTTCTGTAGATGAACAGTGTTCTCAGTCGGTCCGGGCTGAGATTTCGGAATATACAAGGACAGTGATGGGACCGGATGACCGGATCTCTCGCAAAGTGTTGTGGTCGAAGGGGGATAGAATCCTTGTTTCAGCCGGTATCCGTTCCAAAGATCAGGCTGTATTTGTCACTGATGATGATGCCACGGCATCTGCCTCTTTTACAATAGAAGATCCGGGAAAGACCTTGGATTTTTCATCTGGTGTCTTTGCTGCATATCCTTCATCTGGTATGTTTATAGGTATGCCTGACCCGCAGGAAGATATCATTATCACTGTCCCTGGTGTTCAGAATTATGTTGAAGATTCCTTTGATGACCAGGTCATGCCGATGATCAGTGATGTCGCATATGGACCGGAACTGAAGTTCAGGAACATTGCTTCTGTGCTCAGACTTAATCTTTCCTCTGCAATAGGAGAACTGAAAATAAAGTCAATCATTGTTTCTTCGAAAGATACCATAAGCGGTGAGTTTGGTTATCTCCCTGCTACTGACACATATATCGTTGATTCGCTGTTGACTGTGGGTAATACGGTGTGTCTCGAATGCGGTGATGGTGTTGCTGTGGCGGATTCTCCGGTTCCTTTCAATATTGTGATTCCTCATCGCAGCTATTCCGATATGTCATTTACTGTCAAGACTGTGGACGGTATGCAGAAAGTTTTTGATATGAAGCCTGGTAAGGTGCTTGATGTCAAGAGAGGTACAATTCTGGATATACCACTATGTATAAATGCTCTGGGTGAGTCGCAAGAGGCCATGGTGGATCTTGAAGTGATGTCTGTTTCGTGTGACAGTTTTGAAATTCTGCTTGATCTTCAGAATGTGGATTCATATTTCTGTGGACTTTCAACTAAGAGTGCCTTTACAAGTGATTATGAGTCAGGTACCCTGCTGACGCTTTTGAATTATATGCAGCCTTATACGTCCCCTCTCAGCTATAGCGGACCTGTCGTAAAACTTCAGGAGTCTTTGGAGGACGTCCTTATCGAGCCTGGACAGAAATATGTTTTCTGGGTAGTCCCTTATAAATCCTACGGCTCGTATTCTGCCAGTGATGTTACATTTGTTGAAGCCGAGACGGATACCTTCAAACCAGGTGGATTCAACCTTGTGACGGTAGATGATGAGTTTTTCGACTACACTACAATCAGTTTTACCGTATCCTCATTCGGTGCAAAGTATATTTATTGTATGCTTGCCTCTGACGAGTTCATCAGTAAATATCCGACTGTGCAGGATAAGATAGATTATATGATATCTCCTGGAAGTCAGGCTACTGTATATTCAACAAGCAAGGAGCAGTTCGTCAGGAAGTTCCTGAGGCCTAATACTAAATGGACATTCCTTGCATTGGCTATCACCAGAGACTACAAGTATGGTCAGCTATATGCTTCAGAATACAGGACTAAAGCACTGCCGTATAATGATCTTTCCATAGCAATTGACAAGGATATTTCCCTGTTGAGAAACAATAATCTTGTCCGCTGGAATGTTACCGGAGGTGATGCTGAAAGTTTCAGATACATTATCAAGGATACCGGCAACCATCTCTGGACTAATACTTTTGAGAAATCGGTCGAGTATGCTCAGGAACAGATGTATCTCAATCCATCAATATACTATATAAACAACACAACTTCTTCAGAAGCTGTGTTGTCGGGACTTGAAGCCGGAAAGGAGTATGTTATGATTGTTACTGCGGTTGATGCAGATGGCAATATATCTGTTGCTGACAGTTGGTTTTTCGAGTATTGACCTTGTCTATGGCTTATCTGAGGTAGAGCTTGAAGAAATTCCATATTTCTTCGCATGTATCCATGTCCTTCAGTGCCCATGAATGTTTACCTCCCTTGACTTCATACAGGCGTACTTCAATGTCAGGACCGCCCTTCCATGCCTTTTCTCCTCCGAGGTAGCGGTGAAGAGTGATTTCGTTGCGTTTGACTGGCAGTTCACTGCTTTCAACATGAGTGCATTTAGCGGTGGTACTCATTACGGCAATTGCCTGTGGTACAGCTATATATTCGCCCCATCCCCCGGCGTTGTCCGGATCACCTTCCCATTTTGAGGTCTTGTCTGCTGTTCCATGGACCTCCATGAACGGTACTGGCTTTTCCGGTCTGTGATTCCTGTATGCCCATTCCATGGTAAGTCCTGCAACTGATGCATATGCGGTAAACGCACCTGGTTTCAATGTTGCAAGCAGGTAACACATCTCTCCTCCGTTGGACATTCCGCTGCAGAAAGTGTTTTCCTTGCTCAGTCCATGCTTTTTCTGAAGGTGTCCGGCAAGTTTGCAGATGAAATCAAGGTCATCTGTGTTCATCCCTTCCTGTGCAGGATAGCCTACATTCCATCCAGTCTTGCCCTTCTTGTCTTTTGCTCCTTGAGGATAACATACCGCAAATCCATGTTTTTCCGCTGTTGTCATCATCTCAGGCCTGTAGCCTTCTGCCTTCCCTCCGTATCCGTGCATTACTATAACCAGTGGTGCTTTCTCGCTGAGTGTTTCGGGAATGTAAAGCCAGTAAGTCCTGTCCATCCCTTTGTGCTTGAAATGATATTCCTTGGCTTCTTGTGCCATCATCGTGAATGAGGCAAATGTGCACAGAAATGTAAGAAGGAACAATGCCTTCTTGAGTGAAATAGACATGTGTGTCATGATGGCGTGTTTAAAACAGTGAAAATAATACGAATGTCCAGTGAGCGACAATTGCTGCAGCAAGTCCACCAATTGTGTGGGCAAGTATAGCTTTTGTGGTCAGGCTGCGGTATCCCAAAGTGTCAAGCATTGCGGTATGGGTGCTGAGGTAACCGCTCCAGCACATTCCTATTGCTGTAAAGACTGCTATGGCGTTGCCGTCTATCCAACCTGCTTCAAGGAAGTTAGGTACCAATCCTAGTGCAGCTCCTACAGCTCCCAATGCTGTTATAGGGAAGGCAATCAGGTGAGGGTCTTCGAAACCGAATAACCATTCGAAGATAAAGTTGCATTTGCCTCCTAGCCAAGGCAGGAATTCAACGCCCTGATATGCTGCTCCAGTATATGCACCTGTGCTGTCCGGTCCGAAGGTCAGAAGCATTACGAATGTGGAGATTATGATTACTCCGGGAATGATGGCGAGCCCTACGTCCACACCTGTTCTTCCGCCATCCAGAAGCGAATCTAGAATTCTTTGGAATACAGGTTTTGTGAATGATTCCTGTTTGGTTTCTTCCACCTCATTCATTGTGCATACCTCTTCATTCTTGAATTCGGGGTATTTCTTCAAGATGAAACGTTGCATCAGTCTTGTGGAAACTATGCATCCGCATACGGCTCCAAACAGTCCGATGAATGGTTCTGCATAGAATCCTTGGCCTATCATGAAGACAATTACCAGAAGCCCCATGCCAAAAGCTGTTCCGAAATTAGTAAGAGATATGAACTGATATTTCTTGAAGTAGCTGCTGAATCTTTTGTCCTGAGCCAATGATATGATGGCCGGATTATCGGAGAGGAATGTAAGTACTGCTCCTAATGATGCCACTCCCGGTAGATTGAAAAGAGGTTTCATAAGAGGTCTCAGAATCTTTTCGAGAAGGTTTACAACTCCGAATTCAACAAAAAGACGTCCGATGGCACCTGTTATCACGCAGATGGCCATGAGGTAGAATACCGTGTTAAGGAGAAGGTCATGGGCAGTATTCATGATGGTGTTGAGCATGTTTGCTGCTCCCATGCATGAGCCGAGATAGATGAAGATTCCTGCTACGACCAGAAGGCATGGAATTCCTTTAGGAATCCATTTGAACAGGTTTTTCATTGAAAATTTCATGGTGTGGTGTGTTATCTCTTAGTGGTCAGAAGATTCATTTTCCAGGTAATTCCGCAGTCAACTATTGTCTGATTCGGATTAAGTACATTGCCGACCGTTGCTTTGCCGAATGTGTAGCAGCCGTTTATATGAAGTCTGAGATTTCTTGAATTCTTTATCGGGAAGAATTCGAAGCCACCTCCCACTCGGGTAATTTCAGTCCCTGGCAGTACGCACAGGTCGGTGAGTTCTTCTGTTCTGTTCACGTCATAGCTCATTCTGGCGAACATGTTCACCCATTCTACAGGCTGCCAGTTTATTGCGGACATGACCGACATGTTCTTGCCGATCAGATCTTTCATGCTGGATGCCTTGTTCATCAGGTCAAGTTCAATCCTTACATTTCCAAAACGGAATTCATTTCCCAATGCAATGTAGTTGATGAATCTGCCTGGCATATATTCCATCATGTTGACAGAATATAGTGAGTTGAAGAATCCGTGAGTGCCCGTCCACATCAGGTTGTATGCGAACATCTCTTTTTTCTCGATGTTCAGCTGTCCGGTTTTGAATGGACTTTCGCAGATCTGGAACATGATGTTGTCTTTCCTGTCTTTAGTGTTGTAGGCAGCACTGACACCAAACTGATAGCATGCGATATGCTGCCAGAATTCAGAGCAGAAATACAAGTCGATAGGTGCGGCATTATATTCATATCCTCCTATGGCAACAACCTGCTTTCCTGTGGAAAAATCCCAGTTTCCGGTTCTGTAATTCAGCGTTATCCAGTCTGTAGCTTCGAAGAATGAGTATATGCTGTTGATTTTGTTGAGCCTTTGTCTGTATGAATATGTAAATCCTTCGGCTATCTGTCCGTCAATGCGGATGTTCAGGTATTTCCCTTTGAATCCGCTGTTGTCGTTGATCTTTGTGCTTGAGATATATTCCTGTGTGTAATCGATTCTTGTTTCCAGATCCAATCTGAATGTTTTTTCGTTCTGTGCAGCTGCTGCCAGAGAAGTTAGTGCAAATAGTATAAATAGCAGGTTTCGTTTCATGGTGTAAAATTATTGTACAAAAGTACACAATTTATATAATCTTTCTAACTTTGTATCTCTTAAAAATTAACAATAATCTATATAATAATGGATAATTACATATCTCCTTGGATTGATGTGGTGGTTATCAGCTCGTCAGGAGTGTTATGTTCTTCTTCAAATCTTGAGGATCCTAATGAAAACCCCGAAATTGACTGGTAATTGCCTGTCATTTAGATTTTGATGTATAATGAAGTATTCTGTTTTATTCTTATTATTGATGGCTTCCATGTTTCATGGATGTGTCCAACCTGTTTTGGAGGAGAGTGAAGTCTCTGAAAATGAAGATTTTATATATGCATCTATCTCTGAAGAAACTAAGGTTCAGTTGAATTCCCGGAAGAAGACTGTGTGGACAGCAGAAGATCAGATCTGGGTTTTTTATCCCGACCAGCCTTCCGTATGGACTTTTACTGGCGAGACAGGTGACCGGACCGGCACTTTCAGGAAGACAGCATATGGCAGCTATCCGGCTGATTATGTTTTTGACCGTATATATGCCGTCTATCCATACTCGCTTTTCCTTGGCTGGTCAGGCAATCCCGGTGTTACGCCTTTCTTTATGAATGCCCCTTCTGTGGTTGATTATGTTCCAGGCGGATATGCTGTCGGTGAGAATCTGATGTTGGGCGTAAGTGATGACGGTACTGATTTCAGATTTATGAATCTTTCATCATATCTTAAGCTGAGCATTACAGGCAGCAGGGTAGTAACCGGAATCACAGTTACAGGCAACTCTCAGGAGAATCTTGCAGGTGTGTTTTATTTTTATGCTGGAAAGCCTGATGAGATTCTCTGGAGCTCGAATCTGTCAAAGTCTGTAACTCTTGACTGCGGAAACGGTGTGCAGCTTTCATCAACACCGTCAGAATTCATAATTACAATGATGCCGGTTGTTTTTTCTGCTGGATTCACCGTGGACATACAATTTTCCGATGGGACACATTTCAGCCAAAGGACATCCAAGCCTGTTTCGCTTGATAGAAATGTAATACAACCTATGTCTCTGATAAAGACAGATATAGAAGACTGGCAGTATGTTGTTATCAGTCATATTGGAAAATATCTCTACTGTCCTGTGCCAGGAGGTTCTTCTTCTATGAACGGTAGTTTTCTTTGGGGTGACGGGACAGAATCCGACCTGTCTTCAGGAAACGGATTCCATGAGTTCAGCGATGATTTGACCGGTCATACTGTCACTTTGAAGTCTTCAAATGCCAAGTCTTTGCATTTCAAGAATATGAGTGGTATCTACAGAATTGATATGTCTGAATTTTAATGAATAGATATGAAAGCGATCAAGTTATTTTTCATTCTGATCATTGCATTTTTGCCATTCAGAGTCTTCGCAGGACCCATTGGTTCTGATCAGGCAAAAGTGATTGCAGAGCGTTTCTTTTCTTCTTCCATGACCCGCTCGTCCGGTAGGGAGATGAACTTGATATGGTCAGGAAGTGATATAAGGCATGGCGTAAGTACAAAATCGTCATCCTCGCAGGAAGATGATATGCTTTATATATTCAATAGTTCCGATGTAGAGGGCTATGTCATCATTGCAGGTGATGATCATGTCGATCCTGTCATCGGCTATTCCTTTGAGAGGAACTTTGATGTTGATAATGTTCCGGATGCTCTAGCTGACCTTCTTATGTCATGGGCAAAGTACATTTCAGATATGAGCTCTGCTCCATCAATGACCCGGACACGGTCTGCCGAGCCTTATACTGGCAATGTTGTGGAGAAGTACGAAACAGCGAAATGGTCACAGAGTGAGCCATTCAATGGGCTTCTTCCTGTTTTTGGTGGAAATAGAAGTATAACAGGATGCGTGGCAACAGCTTCTTCTATTCTCATGAAGTATTTCAACTGGCCGCTCAAAGGTACCGGAGTAATTCCGTCCTATTCATTTGTGGATGTCTTCGGTAATGGAAGGACTGTACAGGAAATTGCTCTCGGCCATCAATATGACTATAACGACATGCTGATGGATTATTCCGCTTCCTACTCTTCTGCCCAGGCAGAAGCTGTCGCAGTCCTCATGCGAGATGTAGGTGCTTCAGTAAAAATGAATTACAGTTATGTTTCTTCCAGTGCCAGTACGATGAGCATGCTTTCTGCTCTGACTTCTTATTTCGGATATTCAAAGGCAGCCCGTTTAGAACCTTCTGATTCTTATATGAATTATGATTGGCAGAAGATGCTTAAAGATAATATCCGTAATTGTGGCCCGACTGCTGTTGGTGCAGCCGGAGCTGAGGGGCGTCATATGTTCATACTTGATGGTTTCACAACGGAAGGGTATTTCAGCATCAACTTTGGATGGGGTGGATACAATGATGGTTTTTACCTTATGCCGGATGTTGAGTATGATAATGATTATGAGGCTGTCATCGGTCTTGTTCCAGATTATAATAGTGCATCGGAATATAATGATGACATAAGATTGAGAGCCATTTCAGATACCTACGCAGGCATTTACAGCACTGCGTCCGAATTCAGGGAGGGAGTCCGGTTTGATTGCTCTCTGGGTGCAGTAATCAATGCTGCTCCAGTACCATTTGATGGATCGATAAGACTTTCTCTTGTCGATGCAGATGGAAAGGTTGTTGAGGAAAATGTCTGGGGACCGTATGAAATTAATGATCTGGCTCCGATGTATTATTTGTTATTTAATCCGATGAGTGTCACGGTATCTGAAATCAGAGAGGGCTATCGTCTGCGTGTTTATTTCAAAGGAGAGTATTCTGATGCTTGGCAATGGGCACGAGGTTACGATGAAGTGGCCATGGATGAAGTGATCTTACGTGCGACTCCTGAAGATATAGCGAGGCTTACAAGCGTGACAATATCAAAGGAAGACAGGAGGTTTCAGTTCACCTCGAGTGTCCCTCTTTCTTTCAGTGTCATGAATGCTTCCGGTATGGTTGTCACAAGCGGTACTGCCACTTCCTTCACTGAGACAGAAATCGATATGTCTGGCTTTACTTCGGGAGAATATGTCTTCTCGTTTGCTTCCGGGGGAAATCCTTACACATTTACTCTGGTTCTGTGATTCCTGTATCAGGATCAGAGAACCAGCCACGATGTGCCGACTTCGCTGTCGGCAAATATAGTTTCCCTATCCTTGAATCCGGCAGAATACTCTGCTTCCGTCATCTGATATGAAGCTTGCAGCCTGTTGGATACGGATAAGTTTCCGCCTTCATTGTCTGTACTTCCGTATTCTTTCCATCCCATTGCTGCTGAGGCTGAAGCCGGATTAGGAGCTGGCTTGCTGTACCATCCTGAAGAAGCGATCACATCTGACATGCTGCAGTTTATATATGTGACATTGTCATAATAATCGGTTGATCCGCTTGAACGTGCAAGGTACATCATGCCTGCTTTGACTCCATCATTCTTTGTAAGATTGCAACCGAGGAAAACGAAGCCCTTGTCTTTGCTGTCCATGCATCTTGCCTGGACAATATAACCGTCTCCAGCCGCCCTGATCTCGCACTTTTCAAACAGGCATGTCTTTGGACTGCCCCAGATGAAGTCACAGTCTCCTTCGACGAGACAGTTGTACATCCAGCAGTAGCCTTTGGTGTTGAATGTATCCTGAAGGCTTATCAATGAGCAGTTTACGAATGTAAGTGTGTAGGCTCCGTTGCTGTTGTTATATATTACTTCCGCCTGTCCGGGCTTGCCGTAAGTGTTTTTCATGGTCATGTTTTCAAAGCGTATGCCCTTACAGTTTTCAAACAGAATGACGGCACGTCCGCCACTTTTGCCTATGCTTTCTCCTGTTCGTGCCTTCATGCTTACGCTTCCACCTACTCCGTTGGCAAGTTCTTCTGCATTGCAGTACTGGAGAATCACACCATCACGGCTTTCTCCTTTGATGGTTATATTGTTGTTCTGTCTTGCGAAGATAGTCTCTTCATAGGTTCCGTTCTTGATGTTGATGGTGACCGGAGTGTTTGGACCACAGCTGTATGCCCAGTCAATTGCACCCTGAATCGTACGGAAGTCAGCTTCGCCGTTTTTAGCAACTGTGATTTCGCTCTTTGATGATGGTGCAGACTTGGTGTTGAATGTTATTTCTCCTTCCGTAATGCCCTTGAACCCTTCTGCTACAAATGCTTCCTGATCGATGGTAAGGTAGTAGCTTTTGCCGTATTCAAGGACGTTGCTATGGGGACGTATCATCACCTTCTTTCCTTCGATTCTGACAGGTCTGTAATAGACTGCCCTCCATCTTTTCAATGATTCCGGTCCGATAAAGTCTATAGTGGTGTTGTATGGGGTGTCGTTGGTCATCTGTACAGGCGTTGCCGTGACATCCTTCATGTCGATCATGTCGACCAATGTTCCGTTCTTGCTGAATATCCTGATCTGCCCTTCTGTTCCCATGTTCGGTACAGACTGGAATTCCACAGACAGTTCACCATCGATGTACACTTCTTCTGTCGTATTGTCTTTGTTGTCATCCGGCTTTTCCTGCGATTCTTTATTGCCGTTGTTCTGTACAGTATTACCATGTATGTCCTGATACGACGGAAGTTCCCGGGTACATGCAGTTGCCAAAATGAATGAAATACATGCAACACAAAGTGTCTGAATGATGCTTTTCATGGTTTAATCCAGATTATTTATGTGGTTTTCAATTGTTTTAAGAATGGTAAGGTCGGCCGGAAGCCATTTTACACTGCCAAGAGTTTCTTTTGTGAGCCATGCAGCATCCTTGTGTTCATTCAGGAGCAGATGATCAGATTCCAGACTGCAGATGAAGCAGTGCATGGTCAGATGAAAGGCAGGGTAGTCCCATTCTATCGTTTCCAGAAGTTCTCCTACTTCTATTTCTGCATCAAGCTCTTCTTTGATTTCCCTTTTCAATGCATCCTGCGGGCACTCTCCAGGTTCGATCTTGCCACCGGGAAATTCCCACCAGCCCTGCCACTCTCCATATCCTCTCTGAGTGGCATACACTTTCCTGTCTTTGATGATTATTGCTGCAACTACTTCAATTGTCTTCATTCTGTCTGCAAAGATAATCTTTTTACTTCCTTCCCATGAAATACCTTCTCTGCTCTGCAGGAAATTTTTCTATGGCATATCTGAGCATGGTTCTGGGCATTTCATCCTTATGGATTTCCAAGAATCTGATAAGCGTATCAATGTCTCTTTTCCCGACTTCACGCAGCATCCACCCGACAGCCTTCTGCATCAGGTCATGTCTGGTGTCGAGGAATTTTTCTGCGAGTCTGATTGTATCTCCATACATGCCTTTCCTTATAAGCATCAATGTAGATACTACAGCTATCCTCTGTTCCCACATTATCTGTGAGTTTGCCAGAACATAAAGAATGTCATGGCTTTCCTGCCCTGCAAGATAGTCTCCCAATATATATGGTGCGGAAAGATCAACAAGGTCCCAGTTATTTATTCCCTTCAGATGTTGCAGATAGAACTCAACCACATTTACAGGGTCCTTTCTGTATTTTTCTATGAGGATCATAAGACCGCATAATCTGCATTCGTGCCATTCACTTTCAAGAAGAGCCTCTATGACATCATAAGTAGTATCTTTATGTTTCTTCGCGACTTTTCTTGTCTCAGGCACTATCACTCCAAGAAACTTGTCGCCCTCAGCATATTCTCCTTTTCCTGTCTTGAAGAATCTTGGAAGCACAATCTTCTTTTCCTCGTCAGAGACAGCCTCAAGTTCCTTATGGATCTGCACATCCTCTTTATTCTCTTTCATATATGTCTGTAGGGTCAGTTTAGTAGATCAGCAAGCCCACCAAAGCTCCCAATCCTATGATACCGAAAGGACCGGCTTTCTTGAAATAGAGGGCGAGGAATGCCACTATACAGATTACAAAACTTTTCCAATCTATGAAGTTCTCGGGTGTAGCAAGACTAAGTGCAGCGGTTCCGATGAGTCCGAGAGTTGCTGGTTTAAGACCGGCCATCACTCCTTTGAACATGTAGTGCTCCTTCCATTTTTCATATACCTTGCAAAGCATAAGCACAATGATGAAAGAGGGAAGTACAACAGCAAAAGTGGCTGTCAATGATCCCAATATACTCATGAATTCTGAAGCCCCCTGCTGTGCAAGTACCTCATAACCGATATATGTGGCAGAATTGATTCCTATAGGTCCGGGAGTCATCTGGGATATGGCGACTATATCGGTAAAGGTGGCGTCAGTAATCCATCCATGTACCGTCACAACCTCATTCTGTATTAGCGAGAGCATTGCATATCCTCCTCCTATAGTGAACATTCCTATAAGGAAAAAGGTGGAGAAAAGTTCCAGGTATATCATCTGCTGACCTCCTTTTTATTGTTGTACCAGCTGATGAATGCAGCCATGACTATTACACAGATCAGAATGTATATCGGGGAGACGCTAAGGAAGCAGACGAGAATCATGGAGGATATTACGACCACCCATGACCACCATCTCATCTTTGTCGCCTTGATCATATCCAGCATAGGAACACCAATAAGGGCAACAACCACTGGCCTGATACCTTTGAAGGCCTTGATGACATATTCGTTGTCCTTGAATGATGTGAAGAATATCGCCACCATCAATATTATAAGGAATGGAGGGAGGCAGCTGGCGATTGTTGCAACTACACTGCCTTTAGTCCCACGAAGCCTATGACCTGTAAGGATCGAGATGTTTACTGCGAATAGACCCGGTGCAGTCTGTGCCAGTGTGATGATGTCAATGAAATCCTCATCAGTCAGCCACTTTCTCTCTACTAGTTCCTTTTTTATGGCTGCAATCATAGGTATGCCTCCACCGATGGTGAATGCACCGATCTTTGCAAAGATCCAGAATATTTTCCACAAACTGACCATAGACCTGCAAAGGTATACAAATTATTGGTACTTTATCTCGTATTTTGTTATGAAAGCTTGTAGAAATGAGATTTGGTTCAGATTCTTGTCTATGATAAGTACATTGCAGATATCTTAAAAAGATACTTTCCCTTTCAGATTTCGGAAATCAGATATGATTGTCTTCTTGGCCATTATGCTTTATCCAACTGTCTTATCATGTGTCTCATCGTGTGCCCGAAGAAGTCCTTGTCATCTATATATTTGAACCCAAGTCTTGTATAGAGGGCCTCCGCCTTTGGCTTATCTTTATCGACGATGAGTCCGGCGACCTTGTGCCCCAATGATGCAGCACGTTTGCACTGTGCTTCGAAGAGAAGCGAAGCGATTCCTCGTCCTCTGTATTCGGGCATGACTCCGACAGAGTCCAGATAGAATTCGCCTGCCTCAGTTTCCATCAGGTCAGCAAAACCGGAATCATTGCCAAGAGTGTCAACTATCGGTTGTTTGAGCTTCTGGTAATCGGCTCCATCATATGCACACATCGCTCCTATGATTCTGCCATCAATCTCAGCAACAACAGTATTCTCATAGCTGTAGATGGTATTACTGCTGGCTGCAACGCGGGTAATGGATTCGTGCAGTTGCTCATATGAGATCCCGTTGGATTCCAGTATCTCATCAACAGGCCATGCAAGCATGAAGAGTCCTGCGATTTGATCTGCCTCTTCCTGTCTGGCCATTCTGATAGTTATATTGTTCATCTTAGATATCTATATTTTGCAGGACAAATATAACCCTTATTAGCCTTAATGCAAAAGATGAATTGAATGCCGAGTGTGATTTCTTTCGTACCATCAGGAGACTATGTGTCCCCATATTGACGATATGATGTTTCTCATCAGACATTACCTGCGTATGATACGTGATTCATAATATGAAAATTCTTGAAGTCTCTCAAAAATCAGTATCTTTGGAGCATGAAGAGCGTGGAAGCCAGCCGGAGACCTCGAAACAGATATATGCGGTGATCTGCCGTTATCCAGGTATAACTGCGAAAGCAGAATATTGATTATGATATGAAGAACTTCTCTAAAATTGAATCCTTGAAGGCATCGCGTCCGTGGAGCTTTGCCGTCATTACAATCATATACCTCATAGCGGCAGCATTGGGTGTATGGACTTTTCTTGCACTTGATGAAACGGCGGTTCTGCTTCGCCTGTTCGTGGCTGACTTCGTGGCAACAGTCTTCGTATGGCTGTGGGGTGTCATATTCAGGAATTCATCGGTATACGATCCATATTGGAGCGTCGCACCTCCGCTGATGCTGACCGGATATTCTGTCTATTGCGGAGCCTTTTCCCTTCCTGTGCTGCTGATGCTTGTTGCCGTATGGTACTGGGCGATCCGTCTGACCGGTAACTGGGCGTATACTTTTCCGAACCTGAACAAGCAGGATTGGAGATATGATATGTATAAGGAGAGGTTTCCAAGACTATGGCACATAGTGAACTTCACTGGAATAAATCTTATGCCGACTATCGTGGTATTCCTTGCAATGATTCCGGGATTCCTGCTTATCGGAATGTCGGCAGCTTCTCCTTTGCAGGCAAACATCTGGACATGGCTCGGGTTCTTCGTGTGCATCTCTGCAGCAACCTTGCAGCTCATATCAGATACTCAGGCCCACAGATTCAGAAAAGAACACAGGGGTGAGGTCTGCACTGTAGGGTTGTGGAACAGGTCTCGTCATCCGAACTATCTTGGTGAGATCCTGATGTGGTGGGGGATATATCTTCTTTATCTTACCATAGGAATAGCAGATCACTCATTGGGAGTCGTACTGTTACCAGCGATCGGTGCCTTGGCAAATACCTGCCTTTTCGTATTCATCAGCATACCGATGATGGAGAAGCGTCAGCTGGCAAACAAACCGGGATATGCAGAGTACCGAAGGAAGGTCAGGATGCTATTCTGATATCAAGCAACCACTTCCAGTAATATCTTAGTAAAGAAATTGCCCGATATCGATTCTTATCGATCTGGATGCTACTATTTAAATATATATGCTGTCTGCACCTGGTCAGAGGAAAGTTCAGGTGATGGATTGTCAGTAAGTGAGGCTATGAGCATGCCAAGCCAAAGGACCAGCAGTGCTATCCAGAGAGCTTTCTGCCATTTTTTCTGAGAGATCCACCAGTATTTCATCTGCACTCTGAAAACATACCATTTCGCCTGCATCTTCTCTCCGGATGTCTTCATTCTGGTAGATAGCGGAGCTTTTGCCTTTATGCTTTCCTTGCGGTTCCTGATGCGTATTTCTACTGATTCAGTGACTTTCTTACCGGAGATCACTCCAATAAGAGATATGGTCGTCTTGCCCTTTGATCTGCCCATGGCAAGACGCGTGCTGCCATTGTCAGCGACCGCTATGCTGTATTGCTGATATCTGGAATCCAAGACATAAAGGCCTTCATCGGCTTGTATAGTTGTGTATATGACTATGCGTGCAATTGTCTTGCAAATCATGCCCATTGTCGTATTGATTCCTGGCTATTAGCCCCATAGTCATCCGGAGATTGATTTCCGAGACGGGTACGAAAACAGGGGAGTCAGTCTGGCAGATCATCTGGTCAACGCCGAGAAATCCTTCATAATGCCCTACGAGGGTGTCCTCAAGAATGGATATCAAATCCACGCGGATAGCAGTCAGAGTGTCCCGTGAGATATATCCTGTTATCATATCCTCAATATCCTCGTTACTCGCAAGGATATTCCTGCTGTAGGCTCCGTTCCTGGATTCAAACAGGGAATAACCGATGAAATCGATGCCTTCGTGATGACATTCAAAGAGCATGGCACATTCCTTTATTATCTCAAATCGTCGCTCGACTATCACAGAACCCTGTTTGTCAAGGATTCTCCTGCACCATCCTTCGTCGCTCTCGGAAAGTCTTTCCCTGACAAAACGGATTCCTTTCCCGCTACCCGACAGCGGTGACTTCAGTACTGCACTGCCACTGGTTGATATGAAGGCCTCTATCTCACTGACACTCGTGGCAACGATTCTGTAATCAGGTCCGATGACCAGTGCATCTCCACAGTTTAGACGTGAATGCACATTCAAGGCAAACTCACGCCTTGAGTGAGTGCGTATGAACTGCAGTTCTTCTTCTGAAGGCATGGTGGCCGGATCGATGCCTTCATTTATGAGCCGTTTCTTCAGGGAGTGATTCCATCCCCAGGGGATAATCTGCCGGCGTTGCCTGTTGGGCCGCCCCAGATGTTCGGACAGGTCTATGTTATCTTTTGCAAATCCCACGGCAGATCTTGGGGGTACGAAGTTTTCATCCCCATTGGCGATGCATAGGTCGTGCTCCGGATTGAAGATATAGATCTGCTCTGACATCCTTATTGTTTTGCTAATTTAGAAATATCCCTGCATTCTATGGCGGCCTTGTGATATCCGTTCCTTGATACGGCAATCATTGCATCAGCGACCTCGCTCATCCTGTTCCACATTCCGGCAAGCTTGAAGAACGGGTACATGGCCCAGAAGAAATACTGCATCGTCTGGATCCGTTTCTGGCCCTTGTATCTCCACATGATGCACGGACGGAAGTTATAGGCCCCCTTGAACGGCATTGCGACCAGTGCATCCTCTGTGCTTTTTTTCACTCGTACCCACATCTGGGTCTTGCTGTTGTAGTTGCCGGCACCACTAAGATATACGAATGTAATATTCTCCTTCGGCCCTACAATATCGGCAAAGTGAAGCGGGATATCATGGCTGATGCCGACATACTGCTCTTCCTTGAGTCCGACACTGCTGATGCCTGCGATGAAGAATACGGCATCATATCCCTGCAGCTTCGGATCTCCGGCCTCCAATGTCATGAAGTCCGGAACTATATATTCTTCCAGTTTCGGATGGGTATGCCCGCATGGCCTTCTGCTGACACTGAGGACCTTCTCTATTTCCGGATTGTCAAGGCAGGCGAGCATGACACCTTCGCCAACATATCCTGTTGTGCCTGTGATGATGATTTTCATAGTCCGGTGAATGAAGAAATTGTATATTTAGTTATCCAATCTTTCTAACAACCTGTTCCGTCCAGATTGCAGGCTGCTCCGGATGCATATTCCGCTATCGGTTGCATTGGTCCTGATTCTGCAAGGTAATGTTTCAGAGATATGACAACTTTGCCATTATCATTTACAAAACAAGGAATTCCGATTGTTCCTCTCTCACGCACCTTAGCAAATGCCGGATGATTATCCCTAAGTGCCAGAAACTCTTTAAGGTCTCGTGCCTGTTTTCCTATGTCAATGATTTCATATCCCGGTTTGCTATCGTACAGCTGCTTGGCCTGAATGCAGTCAGGGCAGCTTTCCATTACATATATTTTTGTCATAAGCCTTACTTTATTATTTCACCTTCCCAAGTAATGATCCCTCCGTCTAGCTCGGTCACATCGAATCCATTGCTGACCAATTTCTCTGCGGCAATCTTGCTTCTACGTCCGCTTCTGCAATACACAGCAACAGGTCTTGTCTTATCAAGGGATGCTATCTGATTAATGAAATCCTTGCTGTTGATGTCCATGTTCACAGCTCGTGGAATATGTCCATCTCTGAATTCCTGTGGCGTTCTTGCATCAACTATCTGCATCTGGGGATTTTTGATTGCCTCAGCAAACTGCTTCGCATCAACGGATATAAATCTGCTTTCGCATCCTGTGCAGAGTAATGCTGCTATCAATGTGTATAATATTGTTTTCATAATTTTTATTTTGAATACTTCAAAATTACGAAAAATTTCCGACAGTTCCAAACATAAGTAGCTTGATCTAAACACTTACTATATCCAGCAATTTCCCGAAATCATCAACGAGCCAGTCGGCATCGCGGAGACTCTCTCTGCTTCCGTTGCCGTATGTGACTCCGCAGGTTGCCGTGCCTGCATTCTTTCCCATCTGGATATCAAATGATGTGTCGCCGACAACGATTACGTTTTCTGGGCTTAATCCGAATCTTTCCAGAGTTCTGTTTACCGGTTCCGGGTCGGGTTTCCCTTTGTCAACGTCATCAGCTCCCAGTGTAAGACTGATAAGTGACGACAATCCAAGACTTTCCACATACTCTGCAAGAGAGGCATGGCTCCTGCTGCTTGCGATGGTGAGGATAAGGCCTTTTGCCTTTAGTGTCTTAAGAGTCTCCACTACATTTGGGTACACTTCTACTGCTCCTTCTGTGTTGAACTTATGGAATAGTCGGCGGTATGTTCCGGCATACAGGTCACCGTCTATGTCGCATTCTGGAAACAGTACTGGCGGTATCTCTACCAGTCTAAGTCCAATCATTGCAGCACACTGTTCATCAGTACGGGAGGGAAGTCCCAATTCGCTGATTGTTGCCTGCGTAGTCTTAATGATGACGGCTGCTGTATCCGCAATTGTTCCGTCAAAGTCCAGTATGACCATTCTGATGGTTGACATGTGCTTTTTATTTAAAGTTATTCCTTTTCAGAATTCCTTGCAGATTTCAAGTCCTTCTTCAATTGCCTTCGAAACTCTTGATACGATCTCTTCCGGTGTGCTGTAGTCCATGTTCTGGGCTGATATGACCGTCAGTTCGCCCCAGCCCCAAAGATGCGACAGCGCCTTGATGTAAGGTGTGGCCTGTTCCAGTGGATCTCCTGTGCTGATGTCCATACCTCTCGTGGTTATGTACATCACCTTCTCTGCCTTGCACAGGCCGTAGCACTCCTTGTCATTACTGTCGAAGGTAACTCCGAAGAGCGACATGTTTTCGAAGAAGACCTTCAGGGCACTAGGAAAACTCATATCCCAGAACGGAGCTGCAATGACAATCCTGTCTGCGGCGGCAATCTTCTTGGCAAGGACCACATGTTCCGGTGGAACAATGCCTTGATTTCTGTCTTCCAGTGTGTGATTATCTGCAACTGGATACTGGCTCTTGGTCAGATCTACTGTCTCCACTGAATATTTCTTGCTGAGTTCCTCTATGATAGGAGTCGCGATTCTTAGTGTTCTTGAACCTGCTCTCATGCAGGCATTGATATATATGAGATTTTTCATGGCAATGGTCATCTATTTATCCTTTTCTTAAGTACCGAGAAGGCTTTCTGGAATAATGCAGAATCATTCATGGTCTCCAGCATCTCCTTGAACCTGCACATAGGTATGGTGAATGTCAGTTCGTTTTCCGGAACGAGCGGTCGCGCAGATGGATCGAGCATCCCGAGGAAGCATCGTCGGCCACCTTTCCTGTTTTCGTTTACAGCAAATGTTACAGCTGCTGCACATCCTGAGGCAAATTGGGTCGTTACGGCATCCGGAGA
>JAGAKH010000007.1 GCA_017625725.1 Bacteroidales bacterium
AGACGCTTTGTAATGGTTTTCAGTTCATATCGGCTGAACATAAATTTCATATCCGTAAATTGCTCATCGGAATCATTCTGCAAATCGTATATTTTGCCGGGAGTGATGATCTTACAGCCGTTCACCTGCAGAATCTGCATAATCTGACCCGACTCCATGGAGGAACCTCTGGAAAGACGCTCAATATCCATGCAGACCACCCCGGCATACATACCGGTGTTGATCATATCCAGCAACCGCATCATTTGAGGACGGGTGTAAAGGGACTCGCCTGAGACAACTTCCTCCAGAACTTCCACAACATTCAGCTTCATATTTTTACATAAATTCTCCAGAATCGTTCGATGACGGCTCAGGGTTTCGGTAACCGATACTTCTTCAAAATCTGTATCCATACGGGATTTTCTCAAATACATCAGATAGCGTTCCAAATCTCACACATCCTTTCATTCCATTTTTTCATCATTTTATGGTGGAAACGCTGCTATGACAAAGGTGCGGCCACTGAGGCCGCACCTTCCAAATTCCGTTATTATGCTGCTCCATCTGTGTTCTCCGACTGGGCAGCTGACCGGAGAACAGCTGCAGAAACCAATGCTGTAACCTGATCCAAGATTTTCTGAATATCTTCTTTTCCTACATTGAGGCAACAGTCGGTGTGAATTTCGATCTTAGGTTCCATCATCACCGCTCCTCTCTGCTGCGCTGCCGCTTTTTCTGATAATCGGACAGCAGTTTCAGAATGGTTTCCTGAATCCGTGCGGCGGTGTAGCTCTTGGGGAAGAATTTCCGCAGATCCTCCATCCGGAAGCTGATTTTGTCCTGCTGGTTGGCCTTGGGTTCCCGAAGAATATCGAAGATATGGTCAACATCCAGTTCTCCGGCCTGGCTCAGTTTCTTCATCTGAATTGCCTGGGACAGAGAGGGAGTGCAGTCCTCACTCTCCATGGTTTCCAGCAAATCCCGCTGTTCCTGTTTGGTCAGATAAGACAGCTCCACAGCAGGCGTAAATGCAATTTTGCCATCGTCTACCATGGTGAGGATTTCCGGAATCAGTTCTGTCAAACGGATATACCGCTTAACCTGGGACACACTTTCGCTATCGGCAATCATAGATGCAGTTAACTTCGGTCCAACTTGGTCCGAAGTTAAGTCGGTACGCTTTCCCTGCCGACGCATGGCATCCATCTTCAGCTTATAAGCAAATGCTTTCTCACTGGGCAGGATCCTCTCGCGGTGCAGGTTGCTGTCCACCATGGCGATAGTTGCAGCATCCCGGTCCAGGGAATAAATTAAGGCAGGAACCGTTTCGATTCCTGCCTTCTTACATGCGTGGAGTCTCCGGTGACCGGAGATCACTTCGTATTCATTATTTTCAACGGGACGGACAGAGATGGGCGTGAGCAATCCCTGAGTGAGAATGCTGTATACCAGCTGTTCCATTTCCGAATCATCTGTTACCCGGAAGGGATGCCCTTCAAAGGGGCGCAACTTGTCCACAGGCAGTTGCATAGCCTGCACAACACTCTTTTTATTATTCAATCGCAATAATTTCCTTTCTTTCAGATTTGGGATCATTGTATTCTGCAATGATTTCCGGCGGGATGGCAGTCAGTGTCTGCTGTAGGGAAGCGATGGTGCGCTGTAGCGCTTCCTGTTCCTGCACCTTCTTTTCCAGTTCTAACAGCCGCTGGACACTGGGCTTGCTGTTGTTAGCTTCCTTTTTCAGTACAGCGATCTCACCGAGCAGTTCCTTTTCGGACCGCTTTAGCGCTTTGGTTTTGGTCATCAGTTCCGCAACACCGGGGATATATTCATCCAGGACCTTAAGGATCTCCTCTCTGACCCGCTTGGCATTCATG
>JAGAKH010000042.1 GCA_017625725.1 Bacteroidales bacterium
CAGATGAACGGCAGGGATGTGAGCGTCGAGGGTGACCGTGTGAAGGTTGCCCTTCACGGAGTCCCGGCGATGGTAGTGAGGTTCGACAGCGGTGACGTGAGGATTAACGGAATGCTCAAGGTGTCCCGCAAGAGCGCCAAGGTGCTCAATGCGGTCCTGAGAACCTATACGGATTGTACGGTGGCCTCGGTAGAGGGCTGCTGGGTGCTTGAGAGTAAGGACGGCCAGAGGATACCGATGACTGGTATCATGGCCACAGTCCCTATGACACGCAAGGCGAAGGCCTGCAAGATGGATAAGTATGTAACCTATTAAATAATAGACTGATATGCCAAATTGGGCGATTTGCGAGTATCGACTCGTTTCCGAGACTTCAGAAGTCAAGGATTTGTATGAAAGAATGAAAAAACTGCAGGAAATGAAGGAGCCACTTAAGCCTAATGGATTCGGAACGACTTGGCTCGGGAATCTTGTAGAAGACCTGGGAGTTGATTTTAATAAGGTACAATGTAGAGGATCATGGAATAATCTTGACTTTGATGGTAATGTCTTGAGTTTCTATACGGAGACTGCATGGTACAGATGTACTGAGGTTGAAGACTTGATCAAGGAGAAGTATCCTTCAATAGAAATATCATTTAAGTGTGAAGAGCCTGGAATGGCTATCTATGAAAAGAATGATGAGACATTCTTTCCGGAAGACTATATCCTGGACATTGAGGATGGGGAGACACTATATCTGAGTGAAGAAGAGACTCTGGAAGAATTGTCTGATTATTTTGGAATAGACTTTAAGGATATGGATGAAGCGATGATTCTTGTTCAAGAGAACAACGAGAAGGATGACGGCCGGGTGTGGGTCAACCGATATCAGCTTGTAGAATGATTTTGTAAGATTAATTTTTTAAGTGAAAGATTCTATTTCAAAAATCCCCCTTGCAGACCCTTCTGTGAGGGGGAAGTGAAAGATTGGATTTCTCTTTTGTAAGATTCTGCTTATCTTTGCCATTCTAAATTGATACAAGATGAAGATAATAAACGATACATTCAGCTGCGGAGTAAGGACTGTCGTGGCACAGCCTGAGGGAGTGTGCTCGCAGGCGATCGAACTCAAGCTCTTCGGTGACGAGATTCTTGATGTAGCCTTCTATGGCGGATGCAACGGCAACCTCAAAGGCATTGCAGCTCTTGCGAAAGGTCATAAGATATCTGATGTGCAGCAGAGACTCTTGGGTATCACTTGTGGAAACAAGATGACCTCGTGTCCGGATCAATTTGCACAGCTACTGAAGGCCATCGGGAAGTAAGCGGTAGAAAATTATGAAATAGAAAAGTCAGCCAAAATCACACAATTTGCTCGATTTTGGCTGACTTTTTTCTTGACGTATACTTTATATGCCGCGTTCCCTACAGATTGCTTCGTAAGCCTGATTCACTGCCTTGAACTTCTCCTCCGCTGCCTTCTGCACATCTTCACCAAGAGTGGCGACCTTGTCAGGGTGGTACTTTATGGCCATTTTGCGGTATGCCTTCTTCACCTCTTCGTCGGTTGCGTCAGGAGTGATTTCAAGGATCCTATAGTTGCTGTCGTTGCTTGGCCTGAACTGTGCGAAGATGGAATCCACCTCTGCCTTTGACAAGCCGATGTAAGTCGCTATTGTCTCAAGGACATCTACCTCTCTTTGCTGCAGACCATCGCATGCTCCGAGCTGAACGAGGAAATGATACAGCTGCAGACGCTGCGAGTAGTCCATGCACGAGCGGATCTGGCTGCACACTTCATAGAGGTTGTAGTCCTTCTGAAGAAGTTCTTCGAGAATCTCATCAACCTCATTGGCTGCCTGTGCTCCGAAGTTCCTTGCGAAGAACTCTCGGAGTGTTGCCTTCTCCTGCGAGGTTGTCTTGCCATCCGCCTTGATGACAGAAGCTGACAGCACCAGAAGGCTCATGAGGAAACTGTTTCTCTGTCCCTGGTTCCAGGACTGCTCCTCAGAATATACCACTGCGGATTCTGCGAGCCTCTCAAGTCTGGATGTGATGTAATATCCCAGAATGCCTCCGATAGGTCCGAACATGGCCCATCCGAGCGCGCCTGCTATCCATTTACCTACTCCCATGTCACTTCACCTGATTCTTGAAGTCCGGGCATGGCTTGAAGGTAGGGACCTTATGCTCAGGAATGATTACGGTTGTGTTCATGGTGATGTTACGACCGGTCTTAGCCTTTCTGGTCTTCACCTCGAATGTACCGAATCCACGGAGGTACACATTGTTCTCCTTTGCGAGTGAACCCTTCACCGCTTCCATAAATCCCTCTACGACTGCCATTACTGTCGTAGCCTCTATGCCTGTGCTCTTTGACACCTCTTTAACGATATCTGCTTTTGTCATGATAGTTATGTTTTATATATTCTTTAATTTTGTAACAATCCGATCATACTTGTATAGACATAGCTCTGATCAGGAGAATAGCTCTTCGAGTGTTATAACCTGCTGGAATGCTCCACTGTATTCGTCATAAGTAAGTCCGTAAGTTGTAATAAGTGTGCTGTGAACAGCATACTTTTTCGGCAGGTCTTCATGGAGTTTGTTCGCTCTGGAAGCAATCTTTTTGTTGTATTCTCCATTCACGGTGAAATCCTCATGGTAGAATTTCATCTCGCACATATTGACAATATTGTCATTTCGGTTGATAAGCAAATCAATCTGCATTCCAGCTTCATTTTCACTACCTGGCACAACCCAGTTTGACTGTGATGTTATGACTCCTGAAATACCCAACGCTTTCTTTATTTGGGACATATGTCGGATACACAGATCTTCGAAGGCGATACCG
>JAGAKH010000043.1 GCA_017625725.1 Bacteroidales bacterium
CTCTACCAACTGAGCTATGACACCAATTTGATTTAGAACTACCCTATCTTTCGATTGGGATTGCAAAGGTAGGCATTTTTTCTTTAGTTGCAAATTTTTTGTTGACTTTTTTTAGATTTCTTTTCGTAACTTCGCAGAACGATGTCTGAAAAAACATTCATATCCGTTATCATTCCGCTCAAACTGGAGTGGACTCCATGCTACTATATACCTGAAGCAATGGCAGTTGAGTCAATTCATGTCGGCGACAGGGTTAGAGTCTGCTTTGCGAGAAAGGAATACATCGGTATAATCAGCGAAATAGGCATCACACCTGAAGTTGACGCCGGTCGCATACTGCCTATCGTATCCATAGAGAATAATCTGGAAAGGATTTTTCCTCAAGAGATGGAGCTATGGAAAAATGTAGCAGAGTATTACATGTGCTGCATCGGAGAGGTCTATAAGGCTGCATATCCTTCCGTCAAGACCGGACTCGAGGAATCCAGAGCTGCAGCAAGGCAGAAAGCTATGGAGAGAAAGGCCAGGATATGTGACAGCATCAGAGCGAAAATAGAAAAACTGACAGAAAGACTTGAAAAGAAGGAAGTCGCCGCTGCTTCTGCTAAAGATGGGAGCAAAAAGAGGGAAACATGTATTGCTGACATACATAGAATAAAAGAAGAAATTTACAGAGCAGAGACAGCCTTGAGATCTGCAGAAAAAGAGGTTGAAGCTACTCATAAGGGACTTTCAAACTCAAGGATACCACTACCGGAAAGCAGGATTATCCTGAATGAAGCTCAGACAAAGGCATTCAATGCAATTTGTCAAGGTTTCGAGGCAGGAAAACCTGTACTGCTGCATGGCATCACAGGTTCCGGCAAGACAGAGATATACATAAAAGCTGCAGAAGAGCAATTAAGATCCGGCAAGAACGTTCTGTACCTCGTTCCGGAGATTGCATTGAGCCGACAGTTAGAGGATAGGTTGACAGGACATTTCGGAAACAGGCTACTTATCTACCATTCAGCCGAGACGGCAGCAAAAAGAAGAAATACCGGCGAAATAATCAGAAATTCCGACAGTTACATCATACTCGGCACTCGATCATCGCTGTTTCTGCCCCATCATGACCTTGGGTTGATCATCGTCGATGAAGAACATGAAAGTTCATACAAACAGGACTCCCCTGCTCCAAGATACAACGGGCGTGACACAGCCCTGATGCTCTCAACCATACATAAGGGATGCAGGATACTGCTTGGTTCCGCGACACCTTCGCTTGAAGAACTGTACAACTGCAAGAGCGGAAAGCATCTGAAGGTTGACCTGAAGGAGAAATACTACAACGGCGACAACTGTACAGTGGAAATCATAGACACAAAGGCAGAAAGACGCAAGAACGGAATGAAGGGCTGCTTTTCCCGCAAACTCATCGGGCAGATAAATGAGACTTTGGAAAGGAAGGAACAGGTCATGATCCTGCGTTCCAGAAGGGCCTGGGCCCCTGCACTTCAATGTGAATCATGTGGAGAAATAGTCAAGTGTCCGCATTGCAACGTCAGTCTGAGCCTTCACAAGGCCGAGAGTGAACGAATTGTCTGTCACTCATGCGGCTACACGAGCGTCTTCAGCGGCAAATGCAGAAATTGTTCCGGTTCTCTGCTGCCTCTCGGCTCGGGAACCCAAAGAGTCGAAGAGGAAGCACAGGAGCTGTTTCCTAAGGCGAGCATTGCCAGACTGGACAGTGACTCAAGTATAGACAAGAACCGGCAGTCTGCCATTATAAGAAACTTTTCGGACGGAAATACAGATATTCTTATCGGGACACAGATCATTGCCAAGGGATTTGACTTCAGCAGATTGACATTGGTGGCTGTAATCGGGGCAGATTCCCTGCTCGGCATACAGGATTTCAGGGCAGACGAAAAGGCCATCCAGACACTTGAACAGCTTAAAGGAAGATGTGCCAGACGAGGCATGAAGGGACGGTTCATAATCCAGACTTCCAGTCCCGCACATCCTGTTTACGGCAGGATTATGTCTGGTGAATGTTCTGACTTCAATATCGATCTTCTTGAAGAACGAAAAGAATTTGATTTTCCTCCTTATTCGAGAATCATCGAAATCACCATTAAGGACGGTAATCAGTCAAGACTGGAAAGATTGTCTGCAGAATTAGCAGAAAGGCTTTCTGAAAAAGTCAGGATTACAGGACCATATTCTCCTGTAAATGAAAAAGTTGCAGATATGTATATAAAATCGGTACGTATCACTCTGAAAAAGGACAGGAGCCTTATGGACCACAAAAGGGTCTTAAAGAAAGTCATCGATGACTTTGAAAAGAAATACAGATACGAGGGGCACCTGACTATCAATGTCGATCCTATCTAGAAGTTCCGGAAGATGAAAGCACATTTATCTGCTCATCAAGGACATCAAATCTTACCGGAGACCTGCCGACTACCTCACCATCCACCTCAACAAGAGAAGACTCCTGTACCGGAAGGATAAGGGCAGACCTGCACTTGGAAACCACCAGTTCCTTTACTGTGTCAAATGTACCTGTAAAAAGTTTCGGGGCCTTCCTTGCAATAGTCATGACTGGCAGATCAGGAATGAGTGTAACATCAAAAAGACCATCATCAAGGACTGCCGAAGGGGTCTGCCTCATTCCGCCACCAGAATATCTGCCCACTCCTATCGCCAAAGAAAGATAGTTTCCATCGAAGACTTTCACACCGTCACAGAACAGTCGGACATGGAGCGGTTTTCGTATAGCAAGATTACGCAGTAAGGCTGTGACATACAATATCTTACCCCTTTTCCCCTGCATCTTTGCCTTGTTTACCATCTCACAAACTCCTGCATCAAGACCGACTCCACCGATATTGACCATATATGATGAGGATACAACTTTCTGACAGGCGGCATCTTCAAAGATGCTGGCTTTGACGACATCCTGACGTCCAAAAGAACCCGATGCAATCAGATCTGTCACGACATCAAGATCAGCAGATATACCTAGACTCTTGACCCAGTCATTTCCAGAACCGACCGGAATAATGGCAAGAGTAAAGTCGGACACAGAGACATCAGGACTTCCTGATTCATCTACGTATGCCATGATTCCGTTGAGGACATCATGGGCAGTACCATCACCACCCACAGCTATTAGCTTTCTTTGCCCCTGCCTGCATGCATTAAGAGTAATTTCAAAAGCATTGCCGCATTCACCTGTCAGACAACAAGAAAAGCTCACATTCTTTTGTACCAGGAGCTTCTCTGCTGTCTTCCAGAATTTCAAAGCTTTTTTGGAAGCGGCATAAACATTCACCACTGCCAGCCACTCTTTCCTATTCAGGTTCATAGCAATATAAGTTAAATCGCGGGCAAATATAGCAACTTAAAGGAACGAATGAAAAAATAATGGTAAAAAATGACTATATTTGCAAGGATAAAGTCCTTAACGGAAAAGAACAAAATGGGAAAAGTAATTGCAATAGCTAATCAGAAAGGTGGAGTCGGCAAGACTACTACTGCAATAAACCTCGCTGCATCACTGGCAGTACTGGAGAAGAAGGTTCTGATCATCGATGCTGATCCGCAGGCAAACACCACTTCAGGTCTGAATTTTTCTCCGGACAACGACCAGAAGCGCACGCTTTATGAAGTCATGATAGGTGCGATTGATATCAGGGATACACTTATACAGACTGAGATCGCGAACCTTCATATGATTCCATCACACATCAACCTGGTTGGTGCAGAAATAGAAATGCTGAGTGACGCAAGCAGGGAATCTGTCCTAAAGAGTGCACTTGCACAGATAAGGGACGAATATGACTACATTGTAATAGACTGTTCCCCATCACTCGGTCTCATAACAGTGAATTCATTAACGGCAGCAGATTCAGTAATGATACCGGTTCAGCCTGAGTTCTTTGCACTTGAAGGTCTTGGCAAGCTTCTTCAGACAATCAGACTTGTCCAGGGCGACCCGAATCCGTATCTCACTATAGAAGGATTCGTGGTCACAATGTTCGACGGAAGGACAAAAGTTCATAATCAGGTGCTTGAGCAATTGAGAGAACATTTCGGTGACATGGTATTCAAGACCATTATCCAAAGGAACATACGTCTTAGTGAGGCTCCGTCACACGGTAAGCCGATAATCCTCTACGATGTAATATGCAACGGTACGACAAATTATCTCAACCTTGCAAAAGAAGTTCTTGAAAGAAACAGTTAAGAAAGTAAAAGATGAGCAAACAGCAGAGAGGTTTAGGAAAGGGTCTGGGAGCACTACTTGGAGGCGATGCAGATCTTAACCAGATAAGGAAACCGGTAGGCTACGTCAATAAAGAGGTAGTCAACACAGAAAAGCCGCAGCAGGGCACAGCAGACATCATGCGGATTCCAGTAGAAATGATTGAGCCGAACCCATACCAGCCACGTATGAGCTTCGATCAGGATGCACTGGAAGAATTGGCTGAATCAATCAGGGCACTCGGACTTATCCAGCCAATCACGGTAAGGAGGAAGGATGCAGGCAAATATCAGATAATCAGTGGAGAAAGACGTTTCAGAGCATGTTCGATGGCTGGAATGGACATGATTCCGGCATATATCAGGGACACCAATGACCAGGGTATGCTGGAAATGGCCATTGTAGAAAATATCCAGAGAGAGAATCTGGACCCTATCGAAATTGCGATGAGCTACCAGAGACTTATCGATGAATGCAGTCTGACTCAGGAACAGATGGCACTCAGAGTTGGTAAGAAGCGTGCATCGATCACTAATTTCCTGCGCCTGCTGAAACTTCCCGCAAAAATCCAGCACGACATCAAGGTCGGCCTGCTCAGCGTAGGACATGCAAAGGTGCTATTAAGCCTCGAAGACAGAATCGTACAGGAAAGTCTCTGTGATCTGGTAATCAAGGATGGTCTTTCTGTCAGACAACTGGAAGATAAGGTAAGAAAGTTTCTTGAACCTAAAGCAAAGTCAGAAAAGTCCGCTCAGGAGCAAGACCTTCCTGAAGACTATTTCAAAGTACTGGAAATTGTAGGTAAATATTTTGAAAACAACATAAGCCTGAAACGTTCGGATAACGGCAAAGGCACTATGACAATTCACTTCAACAACGACGAAGAGGTCAAGAAGTTTCTTAAGGCTCTTGAAGACTCCAACGTCTGATAATGATATATAATGCACAACAGACTGATAAAATATATAGTTGTCATCCTGTCCACCATTGTCTTAGGCACTATAGAGGCTGATGCCCAGTTCAGGGAAGAAGCATTCAGCCAGAACTATAATGAGCCTGGTGATACAACCGCATTGGCTGATTCAACAGACCAGTTGTTCTCATTCAAAGAGCTATTCGGCGGTCTTGCCCACAAGAATGAAATGAGGATCGGTACAATGTTCGCAAGTTCCATTATACTTCCGGGAACAGCTCAAATATACAACAAACAGTATTGGAAACTTCCTATCATTTATGGAAGTATCGGAGCTCTGGCAGGAACAGGAGGGTACTATCTTCATCAATACAACAGAACCCAGAAGGCTTACGACAGTTTCATCGAACAGAAGAATACCTTTGAAAACGAGAACGGTTTCGCATACCCTTTCACTGCTCCTGAAATCAACAGCAAGGCCAAGACTACAGGAACGCTTCTCATGATAGGAGCCGGTCTTGCCTATTGGGGTTCACTAATGGACGGTGCCATCAACTACCATCCAGACCGTCATCCGCACCCAGGAAGGTCGACAATTTATTCAATCCTGCTTCCAGGATTAGGACAGATTTATAACGGCGAGCTTTTCAAGGTTCCTATTTACTGGGGTTGCCTTATGGGATCTGTGCATTTCTACCTGACGAACAGCACCAACTACCAGCGCTTCCGCAGAATTTACATGGAGGCTACAAGTGATAACAATCAGAGTCCCATCTCTGCTGAAACTGCCAAATGGTACAGGGATGAATACAGAAGATACAGGGACTATTCAGTAGTAGCCATCGTCGGATTCTATCTTCTTCAGGTCATAGATGCAAACGTTTTTGCATACATGCAGGATTTTGAAGTCAGTGACGAGATTACGATGAATATCGAGCCGGCAGTAATAGCACCTAATTCAGCCTACGCCATCAATGCTCCGGCAACAATTCACGGTGGACAGGCCACAGTCGGTCTTAGACTCGGTTTCAGATTCTAAGCAGTAACTACATTGAATACAAGCATATAATGAAATATTACAGAACCATCGCAGTCGCTATAGCGGCTGCTTTTATTGCGGGAGCATCCGCTACAGAAAAGCAAGGCATCTTCCCTAAAAAAGACGGAAAGAACAAAGCAGAACTTGTAAAAGAGAACTCCAGCTTAAGGAAGGAACTGGATTCCCTTAAGGCAGAACTTGAACGCTATCGCCTGGAGCTAGCCTATGCCGACAGCGTGGCAGCTGAAATGGCACCTGTCTTTGAGGAAGACACAAACGCAGTACTGGCACCAGAGGACTACACTGCTGAAATATCCGACAGTCTTCTCAACATATGGTATGCACATAAACTGGCTTCAGATGAAAGCATCGAGGAATACGACATGGATTCTGTAAGATTCAAGTCTGACGTTCCGGACGAAGTATACATCAACAGGATCAAGGCGATGAACTCATTCATCACCCTGCCCTACAATGACATAGTGAAGAACTACATCATCCTGTATTCTGAAAAAATGCCTACCAAGATGAGTCATATTCTCGGACTATGCGAATATTATATGCCCATATTCCAGGAGACATTCAACAGATACGACATGCCGGAAGAACTTAAGGCAATGGCTGTCATTGAATCAGCTCTGAATCCGTTGGCTGTATCCAGAGTAGGAGCAAAAGGAATGTGGCAGTTCATGTATAATATGGCTAT
The DNA here is from genome assembly GCA_017625725.1 of Bacteroidales bacterium. Lineage (GTDB taxonomy): Bacteria > Bacteroidota > Bacteroidia > Bacteroidales > UBA932 > Cryptobacteroides. Next base: position 6,911 of record JAGAKH010000043.1, read on the forward strand.
ACATTATGGTTTGAAGATCAATTCATTTGTGGATGAACGATTCGACCCTGTAAAATCTGCTGAAGCGGCTGCTAAATATCTGATGGACTCATACAGGATCTTCGGAGACTGGAATCTTGCAATCGCCTCGTATAACTGTGGTGCAGGAAATGTAAACAAGGCTATCAGAAGAAGCGGAGGTAAAAGGGAATTCTGGGATATATGGCCATATCTCCCAAGAGAGACAAGAGGATATGTACCAGCCTTTGTAGGAGCCCTCTACACAATGACATATTACAAAGAACATGGCCTCAAACCGGAGTCTGTCAATATGCCTGTTCATGTAGACACATTCAAGATCAACAAGATGCTTCACCTCAGGCAGGTAAGCGAACTTACCGGAGCTCCGATAGAAGATCTCAAGAATCTTAATCCTCAGTACAGGCATGAGATAATACCTGGAAATGAGAGAGAATACATCCTACGACTTCCATATAATTACACGAATGCATTCATCGATTGTGAAGACAGCGTATACAGACATAAGGCAGACGTCTACTTCAACCCGACTACCATCAAGAAGATCAAGGACGGAGGAGATGGCGAAAGAATTGTATATCGCGTAAAGAGCGGAGATTATCTTGGTCGCATCGCATCAAAATACAGAGTCAGCGTAAACCAGATCAAACGATGGAATAATTTGAAGAGCAATAACATACGGGTAGGGCAAAAACTTGTCATATATCGTGGTGGAAAGGCTCCGGTGCAGACATCATCAACTGCATCATCAGCACCTAAGAATACAGAACAGGCTTCCGGTAAAGTCAATTCATCTGTATATACTGTGAAGAAAGGGGATGTCCTTTCAACAATTGCAGAACGTCACCATATGACAGTGGCAGAGTTGAAAAAACTGAATGGTCTGCAGAACAATAACATTTATGCAGGACAAAAGCTCAAGGTAAAGGGAGAATCGGTATCAGCTTCCACGCAAGCTGCTCCGACAGGCTCCGGCAACTATACCATATATATAGTGAAGAGCGGAGACAGCCTATACAGCATAGCTAAGAACTACCCCGGAGTGAGTGACAGAAACATAATGGAGTTCAACGGACTTAGCAGTTCGTCAATCAAGCCTGGAATGAAACTGAAGATTCCGACAGCGAACTGATCATAGATCGAACTGAATCTGAAAACGAAGCTCGGCTCTGCCGGGCTTTTGTTTTTCGAGCATCATGAAAGGATAATCTATATATGAAACTCTAAGATATAATCTACCCCAGCGAGCAAAACGCCAAGAGCCTGTCAAGGCCGTCCATAGTCCCCTGCCATAATATGCCGGAACGTTGAATGTCCCGGGAGCATCTCTCTCATACGCATATATCCTGTCATCCCAGTCATCTATACAGAACAATCCGAAACGAATATAACAATTGATTTCTCCTTTGGTTATTCCGGTTTCAACATATCCCAGCAGCCCCACGTCATCACATCTGACAGCGTGCAACCTTAATGCATTGGCAAAGATGCCCCTATTATAAAGGAAATCGAGTCTGGCTTCTGTTTTAGACTTGTGACCCCAACTTCTTATTCTTTCCGCCACCCTTACCTTCATTTCAAATTCAGGATTGACATTCCAGTTCCAGTCAGAGGAGGCCTTGACCTGATAGCTCCGTTCCTCATCACGGGACTTAGGTTCAGGAAAACATGCCGCGTCTATAGAAAACACACCAAGAAGCTTATCTCGTGACTTATACTCTCCTGCTATGGTCATACCATATTCGTTCGAAGTGGAAGTGCCGCTTCTGGGAGCAGAAGAAGAGGAAACGGAATAGTACTGATGATAGTATCTGAACATCGCAGCTGACGTAAATTTCTCCGCCGCTTTCATTGAAACTCCGCATATAAGGGCAGGAGTACGCGAGACAAAGTCAAGTGCCAAATCAGAGAATATGGTCACCCCGCTCAACGTCCACCTCTGCGACATGGCTACAGCAGCCTCTTCCAATGCTTTCCCACCGGAAACATCCTGTGCTCTGACACATGCGGTTGAAGTAAGAGACAGCTGTGCATTATTTCTATACCAAGATATATCAGCTGCTGCTGATATAGGGGAGCCATCTTTTTTGGACTTCAAGGTTTCAGATGCATCAAGCATTAAAGTACAGACCACATTTGAGGTCTGAATTTCCACGGCAGCTCCCGTAAACGAAGATGTACCGGTAAACGACCAAGGCTGTGAAAGACCAGTCGGACGTCTGGACAATGTTATAGGAGAAGACAATCCCCCGACAGACATGCCATTCCATAAGATAAGTCCCTGACCGAACCTTGCATTGAAGTCTCCGAGAATAATATTGGCCTTGCCGGCTTTTAATGCCAAGGAACCACTTACAGCAGACGGCTGCGGCCATGAATCATATGAAGAAGAAAGAGATAGCGTCAAGATGGCGGAATCATCGAACGACAGACGGTATTTTCCACCGTAATTCATCTGGTTACCGGTCCTTGCTGCTGAGCGTAGCATCAACTCTTTAGAAATCCTTTCAGCACCACCAGCACGTTCACCGGGCAATGCAGAAGTCTCAAGAGAAACGAATGGTGCGAGCCTGCTCACGAAATCTTTACCAAAACCGTCGACTGAAGACAATTCTGCAAAAGACAGCACATCGCCATGACGTTCCGTATAGTCTTTCAGGGAGGCTGCCTGATAGCTGGTGAATAATGAACTGGAAGAAATGCAATGCTGGGATACTTGATTGATTCTCAATGGTTTTTCCAACAAATCCAGAAGACATTGCACATCGTGGCTATCTGCATCTTCAGGTGTGGTTATTCCCAGAAACTCCAGAACAGGATCCAGCTGTACATCCTTCTGAGCAGACACTGCCATGGGAAGGAAAATCAAATATACCACAGTTAACATACGCCTCATACTACCACACTTTGATTTATATCAAATTTATGTCGATTCTGTCAGTATTTTGTTGTTTTAGTGTAAAACAACCATAGAAATTTCTTTTTTTTAATGTTTTAATTAAATTTGTATGATGTTATAAGAAGTCCTATGGAAAAGGTAACAATTAAAGACAAGACTTTCAGGAAACTCATTCCTTATGATACAGTAGCTGCTGCCATCGATAAGGTTGCAGACAAGATGAACAAAGACTTTAAAGACTGTGAAGACGTTCCTGTTCTTCTCTGCGTTCTGAACGGATCGATAATGTTCATGGGAGAGCTGATGAAGAGACTAGTTTTTGATTGCCAGATAGTATCAACCAAACTGACATCATATGCCGGTACCAGCTCTACAGGAAAAGTAAAGCAGGCTATGGGTCTGACTGCAGACCTGACAGGTAGAAGGGTGATCATAGTAGAGGATATTGTAGATACAGGAAACACAATTGTTGAGTTGAAGAACATACTCAAAGAGGCAGGTGCTGCTGAATCTTATGTCTGCACTCTTCTTCTCAAGCCTGATGCTTATAAGAAAGACGTGCATCTGGACTATGTCGCATTGGAGATTCCAAATGATTTCATTGTAGGTTTCGGTCTGGACTATGACGAACTCGGACGTAACTATAAGGACATATATACATTGGACATCTGATTTCCGCAAAGCCCTCCCTCCAAAGAATTAAGTTAAGCGTCAAACATTGAAATAATCTGATAAATAATTAAAGCGAAGCGTTGAGTAAGTCCCGTCCCAGGGGGAAGGGATTTAGGGAAGGGTCTGGAAGGTACATATTTCATATTCATGTACCACCACCCAACCAACGAATTAAGTTAAGTGTCAAACATAGAAGTAATCTGATAGATAATTAAAGCGAAGCGTTGAGTAAGTCCCGTCCCAGGGGGAAGGGATTTAGGGAAGGGTCTGGAAGGTACATATTTCATATTCATGTACCACCTCCCTCCCCC
>JAGAKH010000044.1 GCA_017625725.1 Bacteroidales bacterium
CTCCCTACCCGATCTCCTTCGTTCGCTTTCTTCTGCAACCTTCCGCAGTATATCCGCGAGCCATACCGCCGTTTCCTGGAAAACAAGCTCCGCTCGAACTTCGATTTCCTCGGATGTCCGGTACATGTGTTCCTGAGACAGAAATAATATCATGCTGGAAAAGGAGAAGATCATATTGAAAAAGGTCTCTGAGGGCGACGAGGACGCCTTCAGAGAAATTTTTGAATATTACTATCCGAAGACCAGAGTCTTTCTGGAGCAGTTCATCTCCAACGTCGAAGAGGCACAGGACCTGGCCCAGAACATCTTCATCAAGGTCTGGCTGCAAAGAAGTATCCTTGTGGATATCAGGTCGTTCGGTGCATATCTGTACACCGTCACCCGCAACAGCGCAATAGATTACGGACGGACCCGAAAGATAAAGATTCCGCTCACCGACATGGATTCCAGTCATGAGCAGGACGGCTATCAGGCGGAAAACGACTATTTTGCAAAGGAGACCGAACTCCAGGTCGCATCCATCATCGCAAAGCAACCCAAAAAGAGAAAGCAGGTGTTCGTTCTGTCCAGACTTGAAGGCAAGTCCAATGCAGAAATAGCGGAATTGATGGGCATCAGCAAGAAGACGGTGGAAAACCATCTTAATCTTGTATTGAAGGAAATCAGAAAAATAACCAGGGCCATAGCGATTTTTATTTGAAGACATTGGGTGCAACAGACGGCACATTCGTCATAATTCCGTACAAATCAAAGACTTATGCCATCACACACTTTTAAAGGCTGGGAACATATAGACGGTTCGAAAGTAAGCAGGGAAGAGATCGGACTCTCATTTGAACAGGTCATGCAGAAAGCAAGACTGATCGAAGAGTCACACAAAGCCTCTCTCGCCGAAAGGAGGACCATATGGATCAGGAGGGCAATATTCACTGCTGCTGCCATCGTACTGCTTGTCATATCCCCTATTGCCGCGCTCCACATCATCGACAGACAAACCGATGCGGTGATGAACGGATATACAGCGCAGAGGGGCGAGATAGGAGAGGTCATTCTCCCTGACGGTTCGACTGTGACACTCAACTCCGGATCCACTCTGTCATATCCGGAAAAGTTCGGAAGAAGAAGGGTTGTCAGACTTTCCGGAGAGGCCGTATTCACTGTGACCGCAAGCAGAAGACACACATTCACGGTAGAGACAGATGGCATGGATGTCACTGCACACGGTACGGTATTCAACGTCAGGAACTATCCGGAGGAGACGGCAGCAAGCGCCACATTGTGCAGCGGTGTGGTCAAGGTCAGAAAAAGCGGTGGAAAAGGTCACGCCATAACTCTTGAACCCGATCAGGTCCTCACATTGGAAAAGGAGACCGGAGTCATGACGGTAAGCGGAGCCGATGCCTCGGAGATGACATCCTGGAAAGAGGGTGATCTCCGTATAAAATCCCTGCCTCTGGAACAGGTTCTCAAGATTGTAGAACGAAAGTTTGACGTCAATATCCACCTTGCTACAGACAAGTACGACGGAGCCATACTTACCGCAAAATTCATAAATGACGAAGGACTTGAGGAACTGATGGATGCTCTGTGCAAACTTGTTCCCGGAATGCAATATACCATACAGGAAAAGGATATTCACATAAGGTAAGAGTCACAGATGAGAAAGATCACCTTGTGCCTATGGCTTATAAGTGGACTGTTTGCATCATTCACGTCTGATGCGCAGGATAATTCGATACTTCTTCCACAGGAAAAAATCAGATTGTCTGAGGCCTTTGACCTGATCGAAGGTCAGAGCGGATATACTGTCGCATATAACGAAGAACTTCTGAACATCAACAGAAAGGTCCTGCCTCCCCCAACGGAGTCCGGACTGGAGGATACGTTCAGAGCATTGCTGAAGGATACCGACATGAAGGCCTTGATTTACGGCAAGATCATTCTTATCATACCTTTGGACTCTCATGTGGGCGAGGACGGATTACCGGACAGTGACCTGTCAAGGGCCCACAACATAATCGACGAGGCGATAGTTGTCGGCTATGGCAGCATGTCGAAAAAGGACATATCGTCCGCAATCGGCACATATAATCCTATGGAACTTGAATGCACTCTCCTGACAGGGGCGGAAGCGCTGCTGCAGGGCAGGCTGGCCGGTGTGAATGTACAGGCATCTTCCGGAAGTCTGTCCAGCAGGAACAGAGTGAGCATCAGAGGTATCGGTTCTCTTACTGCCGGCAATGAGCCGTTGTATGTGGTTGACGGAATTCCTATAAGCAACACGACATCAGAAGCAGGTGGCTGGGAGGGCGAACAGTTGAATTCCCTTACCGACATCAATCCCGACGACATCGAATCCATTCAGGTGCTTAAGGATGCCGCATCTGCAGCAATCTACGGATCAAGAGCGACAAACGGAGTGATCATCATCACGACCAAACAAGGTGTGAAGGGTGCGCCGAAGGTGAATGCCGATGCCAGCATGAGCCTGTCTCACATTCCGAACCTGCACAAGTTGAAGGTATCGGATGCAGACCTCTATCTTGAGGTACAGAATGAAGCCATAGACAACTACAACCGGCAAACAGGCAAGAGCGTCGCCCATATCACCAACCCATACCCTGAAAGAGGACAGTTCAGTTGGGTGGACCTTGTGTTAAGGACAGCGCTGTCATGGAAAGTCAACACATCTATAGCAGGCGGTTCAGACAGAAGCAAGTATTATATTTCAGCGAATGCACGCCACAACCAGGGAGTCATCATAGGCAGCAAGGCTGAAAAATACGGAATCAGGGCAAATGTCGGGACCGATATCAAGAAGTGGCTTTCGACAGGCATCAACATCAGTGCGAACTACAGTCATACCCATCTTGTGCCGAATGGAAACATGGGTACATCCATACTTACGCATGCTCTGGAACACAGGCCATGGGACATCCCTTACAAGGAAGACGGGACATATACCATCAAGGATGTGGACCTGCTGCACTACAACCTGCTGCAGGCTCTTAATGAGCAGAAGGCATTCAACAAGAACTACCGTATGATAGGCAATGCCTTCGTCCAGATAAAGTTCACCAAAGACCTCTCCCTGAAAAGCAGCGTAGGAGGAGACTTCATGTATGCGGAAGACTATATATACTACGGCTCCAAACACATGTACGGCAACTCTGTGGGTAAACTTACCGATGTCAGAAAGGCCTATACTTCATTGGTGACGGACAATCTGCTCAACTATAAGACGAAGTTCCGGAACGGACTGGCCATTGACATGATGCTCGGACATTCATTCCAGCAGGATATCTCCTCAACGGCATCACAGACAGGCCAGGGTTTCCCTTCAGATGAATTTGACGTAAACTCAGTAGCGGCAGAATACATCGACATGAGTACCGCCAGATCATCCTGGAGCATGCAGTCGTTCATGTTAAGAACAAGCATCAACTATCTTGACAAATATCTGATGACCTTGTCTGCCAGAACTGACGGGTCGTCGAAATTTGCCCCGAAGAACCGATATGGTTTCTTTCCGTCCATATCGGCGGGCTGGAACATTTCCGAAGAATCTTTCTGGAAATGTCATGACCTCGACATGAAGATAAGGGCAAGTGCAGGAATGACCGGCAACCAGGGAGGAATCGGTGCCTACGCATGGCAGGCACTTGCTGCAGGAGGATATAACTACATCACGGACAGCGGAATAGGTCTCATGGTCCAGGGCAACAAGAACCTGAAATGGGAAAAGGCCACCCAATACAATGCAGGATTCGACATGTCCGCATTTGGTGGAAGACTGACTGCGACTGTGGATATATACAGGAAGGATACCAAGGGCCTTCTTTACAACAAGCCGATTTCCGCAACTTCCGGATTCACGAATCAGATATGCAACATAGGAGCAATGAGGAATGAAGGTCTGGAACTTACAGTCGGAAGCGACATAGTCCGCGGAGAGTTCAGATGGCAGGGCAGTTTCAATATATCCTTTGTCAAGAACAGGCTTACAGAGTTGATTGACGATGACGGAATCCTCACCTCCGGTTCTTATCATGCCCTTAAGGTAGGTGAAGAGGTGGGAAGTTTCTATATGATAAAGATGCTCGGAATATATCAGAGCGACGAAGATGTGCCTGCACCGCAGTATAAGCAGGGAGTCAGAGCAGGAGATGTCATATATGAGGACGTCAATGGAGACGGAGACATAGACACGGTCAACGACAGCCAGTTTGTCGGTTCCGCCAATCCCCTGTTCACCGGAGGATTGAGCAGTACCTTCACATGGAAAGGGATTGACATGAGTTTCCTTCTGTCCTTTTCATACGGCAACAGACTCTATCAGACATGGACGGGAGGACTCAGACTGGGAAACGGGCTGTGGCCTGCCCAGGAATCCGAGGCTCTTGCGCGCTGGAAAGGCCCAGGAACAAGCAATTCGGTCCCTAGGGCGATATACGGAATGACATGGAACTCAACCAAGTTCATAAACACACGTTATCTGCACGACGCATCATATCTGAGGTGCAGCACCTTGTCCATCGGATATACACTGCCTGACCTTGCCGTCCGGAAAATCGGAATCGGCAGCATGCGCATATATATACAGGCAGACAACCTGTTTCTGATATCTCCTTACAGATTCATCGACCCGGAGGTAAACAGCAGTCTCGACGCCACAAAGATGGGATTGGACAACATGTGGCTCCCAAAATCAAGGACATGGTCGATGGGTATCAAGATAAAACTCTGATCATGAAGAACATTGGCGTCATATTGCTTTGTCTGGCACTTTCCGTATCCTGCGGAAGGTATCTCGACCAGAGTCCGCACGATGGGATTCCGTCGGGAGAAATAACACACGAGCATGCGGAACTTCTTGTGACAGGATTATATAACATCGTGCAATACAAGCCGACATTCAACGGATGGGCACTCTTTGACCTGATAGGAGGCGACATAGTCAGGACAGGAGCGACAAGCACCAATACTCCCGAACTCATGGTAGAGTCTGCCATTGCCCCGGACATGAGCATCGTAACAAGTCCTTGGAACGGTTATTTTGCAGGGCTTTACCAAATAAACACAGTACTGGATTACGTTAAAAGACTTCCTGATTCGGCTCAGAAGAATTCAATGAAGGGCACATGCCATTTCTTCAGAGGGCTTTATTACTACAATATGGCTGCAAGATGGAGGTCGCTGCCAATAATCAAGACCCCGTCGGGAGGAGAGGAGCAGAAGCAGCAGAGCGAAGAAAATGTATGGGAATTCGTTGCAGAGGAATTTGATAATGCAATGAGACTGTCTCCCGAATTTACAGACAGGAATTATGTTTCAGCAGAGGCTGCAAAAGGGCTTCTGGCGAGGACATATCTTGCTATGGGGAAGAAGTCTGAGGCAGTCGCACTTGCCGAAGAGCTCATCTCTGACAGCAGGTTCGGTCTTTCTGATTTTCAGGACATATTCAGAGGCAATCCTAACAATGAGGAGATATTCTCGTTTGCGAATCTGCTGCAGGAAGGCAAGGTCAACATGAGTTCCTATTATTATACAAAGGATTCGGGAGTGGGCGGTTCCTATAATTTCTGTCCTACACAGGAAGCGATTGAAATGTATAGCGAAAAAGACAAGCGCAGAGATGTCTCTATTGCATATCAGGGAAACAATCCTGTGCTGAACAAATATTGCGGAGGTGATGCCGGTCGTGATCCGATATATGTAGTACGTCTGGCTGAGATGTACCTTATAAGTGCAGAATGCCAGGGTCTGGAGAAGGGATCAGACAGATTGAACGAACTCCGCAGATTCAGAGGCCTTGATGACATCAATCCTTCCGACGAAGAGGAATTTCTTGATGCCGTCCTTGACGAAAGGCGCCTCGAACTCTTCGGTGAAGGATTCAGATGGTATGATCTTGTACGTTGCGGAAAGTACACAAGCGTCGTGGATGTTGATGAAAAATATACGGTCCTGCCGATTCCGGCAAGGGAACTCACCCTGAACGACAACCTTCACCAGCATCTGCTCTGGCAGGCGAGGATGCCCTGAGCCTACCTTATTCCGTACTTTCTGAAGATCTTTCTTATCTTCGGAGATATGCTTTCCAACATATATGTAAATCCCAGGTCTGACGGATGCGATCCATCAACGGTCGCGATATGTTCGTAACCCAGAAAGTCTTCGGATGTAATGAAATAGATGTCCTTGTCCGACTTCATCCTCTCTCTGATGACCTTTGCAGCAGCGCTCTGTTTTTCCGACTCGAACTTCTCCCTTGCAAGGCTGAAATTACGGGTCTCACGACGCTCTGTCTGGAGGAATATCATCGGCACATCAGGATGAGCCTTACGGACTATGTCGACAAAGGCATCGAATCTGTCGTATATTTCCTCCGCCTTAGGATTTGAGAATACGTCGAAGATGAAGGCATCAACATCCTTTATGTCGGCAAGATATGCAGCATATTCAGGCTGAAGTTTGCACTGACCGCTGAAGCCGAGGTTCATGCAGTAAAAGCCGTTATCACGACCGAAACGTGCTGCATAAGTCATTCCAGGCCTTCCTGCAGAAGCGCCATGAGTGATGCTGGAGCCATGGACTACAATATTATATCGGAAAGGATTGTCTATCGGTCTGATGACTGCGCCTTCCTCTATACCTATCTCAAGGGCGTCCACCTTGTCAAAGAGAGGAAGATAGAGAAGGCATTGCCTGGTCCCGTCCGCCATGTCGGCTACAATGGTCCCCTCGTGATTGCAGAACGGTTCCTTGACCATATCCGGCGACCCTACTCCTGCGAACACCCATTTGCCGTCCTTCATGATATAAAGGTCGAGACCCTTCTGACCTATTGCGGTCATATTGGCTCCGGAATTGGATGGACCTGTAGTCCATTTCGTCCTTATCACATGACTGTCAGTCTCAAAAAGCACCGCAAGACCGGTAGAATAACCGGCATATCTGTCGATTGTCCTGTTGGCAAACTTATACTGCGCTGTATCTATCCTTGTAAAGGCCTTGGCAGTGGATATAGGCTTGCCTATGACTGTAAGTTCTGCGGCGTCATGCCAGCGCACATTCTGCGCAGCGGCAGTCACACAGACCACCGCCGACAGAATTATTGAAATTATTCGTTTCATCTGAGATGTTTTTCTGCAAAAAATAACAAATTATCTCAAGTTGACACTGGTCTGAAGACGCACGTCGGATACAGAAGCACCTACCATGATGTCAAATGCGCCCGGATTGACCTGCCAACTGTGGCTGTCCACATCATAGAATGCAAATGCAGACTCTGGAAGAAGAACCTTTACCTGTGCTGACTCCCCTGCCTTGATGAAGACCTTTTCATAGCCTTTAAGTTCCTTTGCAGGACGGGCTACAACAGGGCTGACTTCACCCACATATACCTGAGCAACTTCAGAGGCGTCAAAATCACCTGTGTTGACAATAGTGAACGAGACTTCGAAGCCATCCTTTACCGGCTTGGCAGCAAGGTCCGAGTACTCGAAAGTGGTATATGTCAGACCATGACCGAATGGATATGCCGGCTGAACGCCGTTCTTCTCGTAGCCTCTGTAACCCACGAACACACCTTCACCATAAGTGACATTGAGGGTAGAATGACCACGTTTTGTCATCGGCGCCTCAACGTAATAGTTGGTATATGCAGGGTTATCTTCCGGCTTGGCCTCGATACTGAGTGGCAGACGTCCTGATGGAGAAAATTCTCCTGCAAGCATACGGGCGATAGCAAGACCGCCCTCCTGACCTGGATACCAGCCCATGAGTATAGCAGAGACCTTGTCACCCCAACGGCTCATGTCTATGCCGCCTCCGGAATATACGACAACGATCACATTGTCATTATTGGCAAGAGCCAGTTCTATCAACTCATCCTGACCTTCCGGAAGAGAGAATGTCCTGTCGTGGTCTTCTCTTTCGGTCTTCTTATCGAAACCTACGGAAACCACAACTGCATCGGCTGACTTGATGATGTCTTTTGCGGACTTGTCATTTTCATCGACAAGTGTTACCGGAAAGTCTTCACCCAACTTGCCCATACCCTCGTAAAGAGAGATGGAGTATATAGGATCTACGGCACCTGAACCGCCTCCGCAAGGAATGACATCTGCGCGAGGACCCATGAGAGCGATCATACCGCCCTTCTTGAGAGGAAGAGCGCCATCATTCTTGAGAAGCACTGCCGATTCGCAGGAGAGTCTGTAAGCCACTTCGCGTGAATATGGATTGTCCTCCTTGATTGTAGTGTCGAGTTGAGGACGGTCAAGGAAGCCATAGGCGATAAGGCTTGAAAGGATAGCCTCGACTTTTCTGTCGATATCCTTTTCACGGACAACCCCTGTCTCGATGAGAGGCTTTATTGCCTGATAGTTCATGCTGAATCCTTCCGGCATCTCAAGGTCAAGTCCGCTTCGCACACATCCGAGCGTTGAATATGTCGAAGTCCAGTCAGACATGACGAAACCGTCGAATCCCCATTCTTCCTTGAGAGTCTTCTTGAGAAGCCATTCGTTTTCTGCAGCATGGACATTGTTCACAAGATTGTAACTGCTCATCACAGATGCAACACCTGCATCCACAGCAGCCTTGAATGCAGGGAAATAGATCTCGTTTATTGTCCTTTCATCTGCATCTGAACTTACATGATGACGGTTGAACTCCTGATTGTTAAGGGCAAAATGCTTTACTGTGGCCATGACGCCCTGTGACTGGACACCCTTGATGTACTGGACAGCAGTCCTTGAAGAAAGGAGCGGATCCTCACCCATATATTCGAAGTTGCGTCCGCAGAGAGGGCTGCGGTAGATGTTCACTCCTGGACCGAGAAGGATATGTACTCCACGTGCGCGTGAATCCTGACCGAGGGCGACACCCATTTCATAGGTCACATCCTCGTTCCATGTGGCTGCGGCTGCTACGCCGCAGGCAAAGAGGGTACTTTTTGTATTGTTTCGTACACCCTGAGGACCGTCTGCCATACGGATAAGCGGAATACCGAGGCGATCTATCGGACGGATATAGAAGCCGTCCTTGGAGCCTCCGATATAGTCACATTTCTCTTCAAGGGTCATCTGAGAGACCAATGCCGCAGCGCGGTCGCGATGTTCTTGAGTGACCTTGTAGGGATTGTCACTACATGCGGTCTCCTGACAACAACTGCATATAAGACTGACTGCACCTATTATGGCAGGCAGAAAAAAGACGGTTTTTCTCATAAAATCTTGAGTGTTTAATCAAAAAGTGGCCATTCCGGAATGAACGGCCACCATGATGAGTTTTATGTGAATTATTTCACAGGAGACACCTTGCGGATCAGTTGGTTGGTACCATCTGCCACATAGAAGTTTCCATTCTTGTCCATTGTCAAGTCACCCTGAGTCTTGAATGTAGCCTCTGCACCTGCACCATCTGTCTTGCCACCGACGAAGCCCTGACCGGCAATTGTCTTGATCACACCCTTGGTATAATCTCCACCTACGCCAGGAATGAGTACATTCAGAGTCAGAAGTTGGTTATCGTTGTAATACAAATAACCGTTTGCATCACAGTAGAGTCCTGAGACATTACCGACTGTAGCAGAGAGCGGATTTCCAACCTCACCAAGTGTAAACGCATCCTTGAGAGGCTTGACTCTTGATCCTGCAACCACAGAAATGTCACCGGAAGCGATATTGATCTTGAAGATCACCCATGCGTCGGTAGGAGTAGTTGCATTTGTTCCCACAAAGATGTTTTCCTCTTTTGCATCAAGGGCAATACCGTTAGGACGGCAGTCAAGTTTGAACTCCTTTGTGTATGCACCGCCATAAGAGACAACGACACGATTATTGTTTCTGTCTGACAGATACATCACGTCTTTTGAGTCAAACACCAAAGACATAGGGTTATCGATTGTCTGACCCTCGAATGTATATGTGCTATACTCGGAATTAACGAGTTTACCGATTGACTTCTTGTTCTTCAATGAAACATGATACTCACCCTTCGAGTTGAATGCTCCATCCCAAGGATATTGGTCATTTCCAATCACAGACTGATCTGCAACTGTAGAAAGTGTAGCGGTAGCAATATCGATCTTATGGATACCATGACCGCCTGATGCACCTGAACCACCACGTGTCGTCACCCAAAGTGAACCGTCCGGAGCCCATGCAAAACCTTCCGGCAACTGAAGACTTGCCTCAACACCGACGCCAGGGATATTCTTTGCAGTACCATTACCGATGAAGGTAGACACTGTATATTCAGGGAGATAGTAGTATGCGAAAGCATCTGTCTCGAACGGAGCAGCACCCTTCACAGCAACCTTGATCTTATGGTCGCCAAGCGCGAGTTCAGGAACTGATATGATGATACCTTCTGCTGTAGCTGCTGTAACTGTCGCTGCTACATCACCTACTGTAACTGTGATCTCGTCTGTCGCCTCAGGGAAGCCAGCACCGAAGATCTTGATCTCGTCACCCTTAGTGGCGATTGCCGGAGACATTGAAGAATATGTCACCTCTCTTGCAAAAACGTATGTGAACATCACAGGGTCTGAAATCTGGTCGCCAAGGCTTACGATCACTGCCACCTGGCCGCTTCCTTCAGGAACCTCTACTGTGATTGCTGTTGCAGTCACTGATTTAACAGTTGCAACTGCCTCTCCGAAAAGCACCATCACATCATCTGCAGAAGTGCCGAAGTTCTCTCCTGAGATAACGATCTCAGCACCTACAGCACCCTCTGTAGGGTTGATGCCGGTAACGCTCATAGGAAGCACTTCAGGAGCCTTCTCAAGATATGTGAATGAAAGACCTTCTGCAGTCTTTTCACCTACAGTAACCTTTACATCAACCTTTCCGACAGGATTGTCTGGAAGCACTACTGTGAGTGATGTAGCAGTAGCAGCCTTGACCTGTGCTTTTGCATTTCCGAAGAACACGTCATTTTCCGCTGCTGTTGCGGAGAAGTTTTTACCCGTAATGACAGCGTCATCACCAACATAACCGGATGTAGGATTGATAGATGTCAGTTCCGGAGCCGGTGTCTCCTGTGTCGGAGTCTCATCAGGATTACATCCTGTACTGAAAAGAGCAAGCAGTGCGCCTGCTGCCAAAAGCATGAATTTCTTGTTCATAATAGAATTATTAAAGTTTGTATGTGTTATTTGTTGTATCTTACTGCGATGTACTCGATTGCGCTTGCGTGCATATCACCGTTGACATCTGTTCCCACCACCGCGTCAGCATATTCGGCACCGCTGCTGCAGAGGTCGCTTACAGGGATAAGACGCACATAGACATTTTCCTTGCCCAGCATTTCGAGCGGCAACTTGAAGTCAATGCTCTTGTAACCGACAATTGATGAGTATAGCGTGTTGGCCCAGACAGAGATGTCAGGCACAGTGTATTCTCCGACAAGTTTCCATAAAGAGGCGTCTGACGGACTCATGGAATCTGTTTCAGACCATTCCACCTTCCAGAAACGTGGAGCATACCATTTCTGAGACGTATTCATCACCGATATCTGAAGCGAGAGGCAGTCTGTCGAGATGTCCTTTGTCGAGAAATTGAGCATCCAGGCATATCCCTGATTCAGGTCATAATCCCACCAGTTTCTATGCGACATTGAACAGTAGCAATCTGTAGCGCACCAGCTCTTTCCCTTCATGTTGCCTGCATTCGCAAGACGGATTCCGCTTTCCTCATCGGTTGTACTCGGAGCAAGCCACTCCAGTTCTCCTGCCCTGTTTGTAGCAACCCAGTCGCCCATCTCTTCGTTGTAATATTCCTTTTCAGGATCGATGATGATTCCCAGACCGTTGATGTTACCGTAGTTTACTCCGAACATCGAGTTGCCATCAATACCCATAGGACCGAGGTAAGAGTAGCAGACTTCAGGGTACATATGCTGACCATATGCGTCATTGGTGAAGTTCTTGGTCTCAGAGCCGGTATAACGGGTCTGATAGGTATGGGTAAACCATCCGTTCTGTCCGTAAGTCGGTCTGAGGACTCCGTTTTCGGTGTCCGGATTCCAGAAGCGATACTCTGTAAGAAGTTCCGAGAAACTGTCCTTGAAGTCAGAGTTCATGTCACCCCAGATGTCTTCCTTGCTCTGATGACGGATCTGATAACGTCCGATGTTGCCGAGTTCCTCATCCGAATCTATGTCGAGAAGGTCGGCACCGTTCTTCCAGTTGAAACGCGAGAATCTTTCATGCACAAGCACTCCTGAGAGATTACCGGAACCGTAAGGAAGGCGTGTTCCATCATTTCTATAGACACATACCGTATTCGTATACATATAGAAACTGTCTCCATTGCGGTCACGCACGAGAAGAGGATATTTCGAAATTCGGTTTGCCTTGCCTCCGATAGAGTATCCTTCGTTGATAGGAGTGATAGAGCCTTTTCTTACAGGGAACTCCACATCCTTGACAGCGACATATGTATAGATGTCATCGTCTGTGAGTTCATTATATGCCTTGACCTTCGGTGTCACCCTGTCACCTGCAGTCTGCGAGACGATCATAGTTTTGGTCACACCCTTGATCTCAAAACGCTCAGGGTTTTCGTATGCCACAATCTTGGTACCATGAAGCAGAATCTGCACACGGTCAAACTGATTGAAGACATTGTCGGACAGAGTCTCGGTGATGAGTGCAAATCCATACTTTCCATCCGGAGACTGCACATATACAGTCTTCTTTGAACCGTCATAATCAATAGAGGAAGTGGTACTCTGTTCGTTCTCTCCGGCATTACCTCCCGGTGTGTTGCTGACAACGACTCCCTCAAGTATGATATAATCCTCCACCTTATCGCCGGTTGCATAATCATACCTGATATTATAGAACGGAGTCACCGTACCAAGTTCTTCTCTTGCATTCTTCTGGACGAGGTTGACAAGAAGTTCCGTCAGATCACCCCAGCCATCGATATAAGAAAGAAGAACTGATGCCGTACGCACCTTGGACTGGTCCGCATTAGGCTTGACCGTCACATCCAGAGACCTGTTCAGAGTAGTCTCGTTGGCAGCGGTGATACCTATCGACTCAATCCAGTCCGCATCATCACCGCTATAAGCGGTCTGCACCCTCATATATTCAAATGGAATATTCGTAGTGACATCTGCCGATATCTTTCCTCCCTTTCCATCAAGAATGATTGAAGTGTTTAACATCTGGAGTTTTGCCTCAAGCATTCCTTTCTGCTTGATCAGGATTGTATCCTTTCTCTCGTCCACTTCACTGCAAAGTACCAATGAGGCCATACGTTTGAACTCCTCGTTCATACTTACACTTGCGCTGATCTGACCGTCGCCATTGCCCTCCATTCTGCTGAGGGTCAGCCATGGTGCATCAGACGCATATTCCACACGATATTTTCCGTTAGAAAATATATCAATCTGAATATCCCCGCCATCTGCCTCCAGGATGTATTCATTCTGTGGTGTGCCGAGTTCTACAAAGGGGATCTTTGCCGAGTCATCGACATCGCATGAAGCAGCGCCCAGAACAGCGGCAGCAATCAATAGTTTTCTCATTATTTTCATAGCCTTCATTATTTCTGAGTTATCATGAATGTCGCTTTCACAGTTTCACCCGAATCAGCCACATACTGGATACTGATCTTTCCGACCCTCATCTTTCCGGTTGTATTCTCTGACAGAGAGAACGAAAGTCCCGCCGCAGTCAATCTCACGTTGCTGACCCATTCCTTCACCTGGTCTGTCATCTCATAGAAGATATTGTCTGCATACGGCCAGATATTGTTGAATGACACCTTTACAACGATGTCTTTCTGTGCCTCCGACTCATAAGTACCGGCCACTGTGGTCATAATGAACTTAGGCGAGGCTGTGGTCTGTGTCACCTTAAGGATTGACTTCAACGGACGTCCTGTAGGATCGTCGATAGTGATGACAAGGTCGACGTTTCGGCTTGCTCCTGTGTCATTCGCCAAGGCAGTAAAACTGAAACGGTCATATTTTGTCTGTACCGCTGTCACCCAATGAGCAGGATCAGAAGAGGTGCCGTCAACAGCGACGGTGTCCTTCTTACCTTCCGCATCAGTATAGATGGCAGTGACCTTGAGTGCATCTTCACTGTAATAAAGGTTGCTTGACGCCTTTATCACGGCATCACCTGCAATCTTCGTCAACTCCACAGAACTGCTTTCAAGTTTATAGGTCGCAAGTGTCACAGGGCCCTCCTGAATCATGAATACCGTATCCCGGAGTTCATCCTTGGTGAATACTATACCAACCTTGCGGGCAATACCATAGTTCGCTGAATAAGTGAATACAAGGTCGCTGTTACCGCTGCCTGTAATCTTGTTGAGACTCGCCCATTCCACAGGCTGGGTGAAGGAAGCCTTCCAGTCTCCGTCCGCATACACGAGGACATGAGTGGAACCGGCATCTTTTGAAAGGGTGATCTTGCGCTGAGCCACAGAGAGAGGAAGATCCATCTCGAAAGGCTTGTCACATGCCACCATCAGCAGAAGCGAGGCAATCAATATAATATATCTTTTCATCTTCTTCGTCCTTTTACATTCCGTACATTGCGTACTCATCGTTATCAAGTTTATTCTTGGAATATACTACCTGCGTATCCGGAATAGGATAGTATCTATGACATGGTTTTGCGTTGTTGAGCAAAGTGGTATAGTCATTATAGTCATTTATGGACTCCCACCATATACCCCAACGTACAAGGTCGTATTTACGCTGGAACTCTCCGAAAAGTTCCCTTGCCCTTTCCTTGCGGATCTCATCCTGCAGACGGGCAAATGTCCTGAACGTATAGTCACCTACTCCTGCACGGTTACGTACCATGTTGAGATACCTGACAGCATTTTCGGAATCTTCAAGTTCACAGTAACTTTCAGCCATAAGAAGTACGGCATCTGCATAACGGAACACCTTATAGTTGTTCGAATCGTTGGTCTGCTTCATGTTCGGGCACCAGAACTTAGGTCCCATCCAAGGACGGGTGTTGTTCACGAGGCTTGAAAAAACCTGACCGTTATAATCCCATGCTGTATTGAGTCTGTTTCGTTTATCGGTACTCATCTTCGGCACAAGACCCTGACAATAATAGACTGTCGGACGGGCAGACTGCCATGTTGTGGCTTCATCACCGAGTTCCTCGATTTCAACACCGTCATATACACTGCCTGTCTTTCTTGTAGGCGTACATATGCTTGCCACGTTCGAGCAGTAACTCAGACCGCCCTCCACATAAGAGTGCTGTACCTCAAAAATGGATTCAGGAGTATTCTTGTTTCGGAACATCACGTTGGTCTCAAGGTCATATTCTGCAAGACTACCGTAAATCTTCTCAAGTTCCTTGCACGCATCAATCGCCTCCTGCCACTCATGATTCCATGTTGCAAACTTCGCGATGAGCATCCATGCCATTGATGCACCGACACGCGCTCCAGGATTATCACTCGTCCTTGACTGAGTCACCTTAGGAGCAATATCCTTAAGGTCCTCGATGAGTTTCGCTCTGGTCTGGTCCGCATCCATTCTAGGGAGAACCGCGATACGCTGCAGCGCCTCGTTATCTGAGACATCGTCAAGATAGAACGGTACGTCTCCGAAGAAACATGTAAGTGTCCAGTAATAGAATGCCCGGAGCGCCTTTGCCTCACAAAGCAGTTCATTCCTCTGTTCTTCTGTAAGAGCCTCGCTCCTTTCTATACCGGCAACCGCAAAGTTACTTCTCTGCACACCCAGATAGCACTGCTGCCATACTGTAGCACCAAAACGCGGCTTCACCGGACTGATGTCCAACTGAGCGTCGTATGTTCCCGAAGCACACCATATCACGTCTGTGGCACATTCTGTAGCCAGCATGTAGGTGTAATTGTATATTGACTTGATCGGGATATAGCAACTGTTCACCACGGACTGACACTCCGAATATTTACGGAAGAAATTATCCGGGGTAGACACTGATGAGGTATCTTCCTCTAGCGAACATGACACTCCGGCAAGTGACAGGAAAGCCAATGTCGCAATCATTAATATCTTATTCAAAAAATTCATATCTGCTTGGGTTTAGTATCTCACCTGAATGCTGAATGTGAATGTCCGTGGCTTCGGATATGCTCCAAGGTCCACACGGCGGAGAGTCGAGGATGTTCCTTCACTTGACACGTCCGGATCGAATCCGTTGTAGTTCTTCCAGAGATAAAGGTTCTCTCCGGAAAGAGTGAAGGTCACGTCCCTGATACCGTTCTTCCAGAACTTGGATACGTCCAGAGTATAACCCAGACTGATGTTCTTGAGTCTGATGTAAGAGGCATCGTGAATCATGAAGTCACTTGGCAAAGCGGTGTCAGTATATCCCGCACGAGGGATTTCAGACTTAGGGTTACGCTCCGGATGCCATGAGTTGAGCATGTATCTGTACTGATTGGTATGAATACCTCCGGACTGGTAGAACTCTCCGTAGTTGTATATCTTTCCTCCAAGCGAGTAGGCCAGATATACACCGAGTTTGAAGTTCTTGTAATAGAAGGTATTCTGCATACCACCATAGAGATATGGGTCAGCACTGCCCTGATATACGAGGTCATCCTGATTCAGGACTCCGTCATGGTTTATGTCATAGTATCTTGGAGTACCGTTCTCATTCTTCGCATTGATGCCGACATAGGCCTTGGTCTCGGCATTCCTTTCCCTCTCCGCATCAGACTTCCATACACCGCCATACTTGAATCCCCAAAGAGAGTTGAGAGGATAACCTTCCACATAACCATACATCATGTAACCGTTGTTACCCGGCGACTTGAGAGCGGTCACGAAATCTTCCGATCCGATGTCGATGACCTTCTGCTTGTTGTGTGAGATGGTGAATGAGGTTGTCCACTGGAAATCCTTTGTCTCAATATTGCGAGAGTCGATTGTAAGTTCGACACCTTTGTTTGATATTTCACCGAGATTGCAGAAATGAGACGAGTAACCTGTCTGATTGGCAACCTGTACGGTGAGGAGAAGGTCTGTTGTCCTTGATGTATATGCCTCGGCAGTCAGGGCAAGTCGGCCTGAGAACAGGGTCCAGTCCAATGCAAGATTGTATGAGGCTGTCTTCTCCCAGGTAAGTTCAGGCTGAGACAGACGGCTGCGGTAGAACGCTACCGGCTGGCTTCCGTCAAAGAGGTATCCACCTGTTGTGCTACTAAGGGCAGCAAGTGAATAATATGCGCTGATGGCATCGTTACCGGTCATACCCGCACTGAGACGAAGCGAGAGGTCATCTATCCATGTGACGCCCTGCATGAACGATTCGTTCGAGATATTCCATCTTAAAGCGGCTGACGGGAAGAATGCCCATTTGTTATTGGATGCAAAGTTGGAAGCACCATCGTAACGTCCTGTCGCAGTGATATAATAGCGTGACTTGTAGTTATAGTCGGCACGTGCAAATGCAGACATCTTCTGCTTTGCATTGTATGATGTTCCGGCACTATAGGTCTCTTTGTCAAGCACTGCGTTCATATTGTTCCACATGACCTCGTCATCCATATATCCCTTACCCGTGAGCGAGAGATTATGGGCATTGTAGCGATATGCCGAGAATCCCACCATCGGTTGGAATGTATGTCCGTCCTTCTCAAGTTTGTAGCGGGCTGTGGTCTCACTTGACATGGACATTTCATTATACTCCGCCCTGGTTGCTTCACCACCCTCATTGGCAGTCTTTGCAGGAAGCGTTCCCGGCTTGTACTGATATGTAGAACGGAAATACAGGTAATATGAAAGAGTACTTGCAATTACCAGATTCTTTACAGGAGTGACCTCGACATTGATGGCGTGATTTGTCGAATTACGGTCTGTGTAATATACGTTCTGATCGATCATCGACCTCGGCGTATTGATCTTCTGTCCGAGGTTGTAGAGCGGGTTCTCGGAGTCTGTCGGTTTGATAAGCGGAGACAGGTACTGCGCTCCGTTCCACCAACTTGTACCACCGATGGTAGCCTTGTTCTCGTCGGTATGACGCCATGTATATGAACCGTTGTATGAGGCTTTGAGCCATGGGAATATCTGTCGCTCTCCCTTGATACGTCCGGTGAAGCGCTTCTGTCCGCTGCCGTCGATGATACCTTCAGTATCGTTGTAGCCTAATGAAGCGAAGAAGGAACCCTTGGCATTTCCACTTGTGAGTGAAAGACCGTAGTTCTGTGCCACAGCAAGACGGGTGATTTCCTCGATCCAGTCAGTTCCCTTGCCATATCCGAGCGGATCCGCATATACAGAGCCGGAAAGCGGAGTTGAAGAACCGACATTGGAATGACTGGCATCTGATCCGAAGTAGGCATAATCGTTACGATACTGGGTGAACTCTGCCGCATTCATGATGTCAAGCGACCTTGGGAGGTGTGACAGACCGACGTCCGCCTTGAAGGATATATTCACCTTTCCTTCGTTTCCGCTACCCTTCTTGGTGGTGATGATGATTACGCCGTTCGCACCACGGGAACCGTAGATAGCGGTAGAGGAGGCATCCTTGAGTACCGAGATGCTCGCGATATCGTCTGAGTTGATGTCGTTAAGGTCATGAATCGCATCTATGACTCCATCGACCACAAACAAAGGCTCGTTAGATGCGGAGATCGATCTGGTACCACGGATACGGATTGTGGTGGTCGAACCCGGCGCACCGTCAGTCGACATGAAGTCGGCTCCTGCAATACGTCCCTGAAGAGCATTGTCGATAGAGAGTACAGGTGCATCCTTGATGTCACCCATCTTCACATTTGCCACCGAACCGGTAAGGTCGGATTTCTTTGCGGCACCGTAGGCAATCACCACCACATCCTCCAGGACATTCTTGTCCGGCTGAAGTCTGAAATCAATGACTGTACGGTTTCCTACCGTCTCCGACATAGGCGTGAATCCCATATACTCCGCGGTCAGGACATCTGATGATTTAGCCACAATAGTATAGGCTCCATCCAAATCTGTAATGGATCCTGTCGATGTACCTGAGATTGTCACATACGCTCCAATCAGAGGTTCTCCTGTGTTGTCATAGACATGTCCCTTGATTGTGGACTGAGCCATTGCAGGAAGAGCCGCAAGCATCAGGAAAAGACCTGTCATGACACTTAGTTTCTTTCTTAGTTCCATCTGATTAAGTTTTATTTGTTACGCGCTGCCAGGATCTTATCCTTTCCGCTGCCTTGATTCAACTTGAAATAATCCTCGTCAAGACCGTCAACGAGTCTCATCACGCAGATATCATCGACAAACAGACGCGAAAGGCCTTCGCCAGACTCACCGGAGGTGATCTTGATTCTCGTATTGGTGGTCAGCGGTGATTTTTCCGTTTCCTCGATAAAGACCATGAACCAACTGTCCTCGCCCCACATCTGTGACGGATCTTCTGCATCAATATTGATGTATGGTGCGGTCAGCATGATGCGGGTAGTCTCCTGCGGAAGATTGTCCTTTATGACACCGCCTCCGAGAACCTCCACACTGAATCCGTTTTCATCCTTGGAACCTTCAGGAGTCTGATAGGCCGAGGCTCTGAATGTAACGACAAGTAGAGAGTCATAACGATAGAGTTCATTGTATGGAGTAATGAGCGAACCCTTGTTACCGTTGGAATCTCCGAGTTTCAGATAACCATTCCTGGCATAGCATGCCACAGAGTTTGCAGATCCCACCTTTTCCGAGTCAAAGCCCTTGTTCTTCAGAGTTGTAGACCATTTGTCGATGTTTACCTCACCTTCGTCTATATGAGGATCCGACGAGCCGTATGCAAATGAGTCGAAATGGTCCTGAACCCTGGTTGCCGCTCCCTGATATACAGGAAGGAACATGCCAAGATTCTGTTCTGCCGCTGAAATGGAGAGGGTTCCTCCTCTGCGATAATACAGACAGCCTTCACTACGTGGATTGAACTCGATGCCGACTTTCCACACGCCTGTCCTCGATGTCTTTTCGCACGATGTCACCCTTGCCCATGGAGTCGGTGCGGCATCCTGCCAGAACACATTGAACTGATCCACGTTACTCTTGACATAGAGTTCGGAAGCACCGCCCATGACACCCAGACAACAGGCTGTCAACGGCTCATCACTGCAATCCTCGAGAGCGTGAACCTCGATTGTCTCCTTTCGCGGATCATTAAGTCCCTCATCTGTGCATGACTGCACGGCAAAGAGACCTGCTGATGCAAGAAGAATCATTGCTGATAATGTCTTTTTCATAAGTTTTATTTAATATTGAATTTCACGATTATCGGAAGGTGGTCAGAGGGTACCTGGAAATTCCTGACCTTCTCGTGTCTGACCGGTCTGGTATACTCATCCTCTACTATCCGGGCGTCCGTGACCATATCATTCAAGGCCGGAGAGAGATAGACAAAATCAATCCTCTTCCTTTCAAATGTCGTCGTATGGAAATTTCTCGGACCGCGCTCCCAGATCACATCCACATACGGAGTGTTTTCAAGGATATATCTGTGAGTGAGAAGTTGAGTTGAATTTTCAGGGAGTCTGTAGACCCAGTTGTCTTTAGGGGATACTGCATTGAAATCTCCGGCCATAAGCCAGTAATTATCGGCTGCCTGAGGATCCGTGAGTATGGTATGCCCGCATATCCATTTCATTTCCTGCTCGCGATACATATCGCCCTCCCCCCTTTCCTCACTAGCCTTGAGGACTTCAGGTGCCGCACCCTTGCAGTTGAAATGATTCTTCTGAGGCCATGTGTGCAAGGAAACAAGGTTTATGGTCTTGCCGGCAACCTTGATTCTTGCCCAACCTGCGCCGTGCGTCACCACGGTATCTTCGTCACCTACAATCTTCTCTACATTCTCGATAGGATATCTCGAGGTGATGACCTGAGGGTAGCCGTCGCGATGACCTGCCACATATATATGCCTGTGTCCATATCTCGGAGCCACCTTCTCCCATATGAAGTAGCGGTCCTCGCGAGGCAGACGATCTGAGGTGCCTGTATGATAGATAGTCTCAGCCTCGGCCCATATGCACACATCCGTCTTCTGAGCCTTTACCCATTTCACAAATGAGTCGTAATTATCTTCCTGACCTGCCCACATACCGTTCTGGATATTCCAGAAGATCACCTTCAGTTCTTTGCCTGCTGCACAGGCTGAGGCAGATAGCGCAACAACCGAGAGAAAAACCAGAATAAACCTTTTCATCTTATTTCATTTTAAAGTCGACCAGAATAGGTCTATGATCTGACGATTTACAGAAATATCCTGTCGATACGGATGTATCCTGGGAAAGGGTCGTCCATGAGTCGATGAGTATCACGGCGTTTTCAATACGGCTGTACATATCAGGCGAGACGTACATATAGTCGATGCGCTGCGAATCTCCATTGACGGATGAGAAGAAATCCTTGTCATCATTACGCTCATGGATGACATCAATCATATCCGTATTATCCAGGATATAGTCATGAAGGAGCCATGTGGTTGCAGGAACGCCCGTATAATGTTCCCTGTCAAGACGGGACTTTGAGTTGAAGTCACCCATCATGAGCCAGTTCCTGCAGTTTGAATACTCTGTGCCATTTATGATATTGTCACAGATATATTTTACTTCATGTTCCCTATGGTAGTCACCTTCGTTGTTTGCTGCAGACTGGTCCTTAAGCGACTGGTCCTTGCCCTCATACTGAGGTGCGTACTTCTGAGCATATGCGTGGAATGTTATGAAATTCATTGTCTGGCCAAGATATGATATCTGGAATACTCCGGAGCCATGTACTATCGGCCGGGACGCATCGTCTGTCTCAGAGAACTGTTTGAGGACTGAGATCGGATGCTTGGATGTGATTATCTGCGGATAGTTGTCTACATCCGCACTCTTTGACATATAGTTGTGACCGTAACGGGCAGCGAGTTGTTTCCAACCGTTAGGCAGTGTCCTTTCCGCACCGTAGACTTTCACACCCTGCTTGTTGAAGATTGTCTCTCCCTCGCACCAGATACATACATCCGGATCATATTTCTTCACCCATTCCACGAAATTATTGTAGTTCTTGTCCTGGTCGTACCACATTCCGTTCTGGATGTTCCAGCAAAGGACACGCAAGCCCACAAGCGCGTTCTTCTTACGATCCTTGAGTCTGGTTATCATGAAGTTGTCAAGGTAAAATCCATGACTGCCCTCTCCGGCATCTACTGTGGTAAGTCTGAAACGGGTGTTGTCGTTCACATACTCCACCTCGCAACTTACATGATACCATTTCTTTGCGGCAGATGTCGATGTAGGCACGCTGACCGCATCCTTTCTGAGGACATAGGAGGAGGTGACACCTTTATAATATGTCTGTGTCTCCTCGATCTGGGCAGGTTCTCCGTCGATGGTACATGAAATGATCTTACCACCGTTGATGACCTCAAGCAGGATGTTATCTCTGAAACCGACCTTTGGACAATAGTCGAATGATATCTCCAGGTCTGTAAGGTTCTTGAGATCGGGAATGACCTTCGGCTCGAATATACCTTTGTAAGTGTTTCCTGTTCCCACACCGACAAAACCCTGATATTCCTGGCAGCGATACAGCATTGAATACGAGCCTATATTTCTGCTTCTCACATACGATGGGCTCAACTGACTTGCGGTCTCCACCTTCTTGTTGGAAACGGCAGACCATGTTTCCGGCTGGATGAATCCTGCACCGGCCTTGTCATATGATACCGACGAAAGTGCTGGTTCATAGCCCAGATATTCCTTTCCTCCGCTTACCGTCATCGGCTCCGAAGATGGAGCGAAGCCATATGTCGTACCGCCGCCGACAATGTTGCCACCCCATACGAAGTTGTCGAAGCCTTCAAAGTAAATCAGGTCAGAATCCGGTTTATAGGCATGAGTGACCTTGTGTGTCTTGTCTGACGTCACCTCAAAGGCCTCGATCCTGAAATCGCAGAATCTGTTTTCAGAATCACATACCCTTACATCAAGTCCCTGAGTATAAGAGCCGGCTGCAATCGGTATATATATCTTTGTACCTGCATCTGTAAGTTTCACAAAACTGCCCGAATTAGTATAGTTCACAACCACAAACGGCACACCCTCGGTAATGGAATGGTACTGTTTCGATGCAATGTAATTTCCCTTTCCAGCCATATAATCTCCAGATGGATTCTCTACCTTGACAGAGGCAATCTTTGCATCACCGGTAAGTGTCAGTTCAAGAAGAGAGCAGGCCATAGAGAAAACAAGCCGGTTTCCCGTCTCTTCACTATAGGAAGCATAGAGAGGGAAGGAGGACACCGTATTCTTCAAAGTATGGTATGCCAGTGCATAAGGATGATGCAGTCCTATATACTTGGATGCACCGAAATACGATGATGAAGCCTCTGATGTAAGAACTGCATTGTAGGTACCTGCAGAAGATGCGTCAACATCTGCATATGCCTTTCCTTGGGTATCGACATTTATCTCATATTCCTTGCTGCCTACACTGAGAGTATATGCAGTCCAGTCTGTTATCTGTTTTCCGAAAGCGGACAGAATAGAATTGTCAGGCTCTGCAAGATAGAACCTCGCCTTGCCATCTATAATTTCGAGTTTATCGGAATCCTGAGAGCCATCACCGGGTGTCGGCTGCTCTGTGTCATCACCTGAAGGTGTCTGACCCGGATCTGGTTCTTTTCCACAAGAGATGCAGCAGAGAGACCCTGCCAAAAGAAATGAAACAGCAAAAGCCTTCAGGCCTTGCAAGAATGTTCCTACGTTATTGTCCATTAATAGTGCGGTTAGTTATCGTTGTTTACGGGCACAATCCACCCATACTGAGAAATGACGATAACAAACCGCACTACCCCCAAAGGGGAATAAAGGATTTTATGTCTAATATGACATAGGGAAATCAGTCGGGGATACGATGATGAAATCTGCACTCCCGCGGTTTTCCTTGTCGAGGATATTGATTGAGTCCTGACGGGATGAGCAGATGGTAACGATCTTCTTGCCGGGAAGATACTGTTCCAGATACGGGATTATACCTCCTCTGTTGTCAGAGTGGAAATTGCCGTTGTCGTGAATGAACTTCCTGTCGAAGTTAAGGGATATGAACCAAGCCATGGAAGCGTCCTTTATAGCCTGTGCTTCAGCATAGTATGAATTACCTGCACCTTTGCCTCCCATCATCTGTATGAAGCCGAACATCTCCTGGTCTGCAGCGGACTTCTCAAATGGTATCGGAAGCGGAGCCATCAGGCTCTTCGCCTTGTCCTGGAGTGATTCCAAGGCCTCCAAACCATTATCCTTTACATATGAGACATATCGGCGAGGAACATTGGTAGCGACCAACTTAAGAGAGTTTTCGCGTGCAAGATAGAGAAGTTGAGAGTAGTCGGTCCAGTAATTGTCCCAGAGTTTTGCCTCTGCCTCGAACATTTCTGCTCCGAGGGTCAGGACCTTTGACGACCTGCCTATCATATTCACTTCCGTGATCAACAAGCAGAGGATCATGGACTTGCTCGACGCGGCTGCCCATGTATATGAGAACTACTCAAGAAAGATACCTACATCAAAGCTCAACGAAGTCATGCTTCCGGAGATAGAGAATTACCCTCCACCTGCATGGAAAGGAAAATACATCAAGATCAAGTATGTGACCCAGCTCCCTACCCGATCTCCTTCGTTCGCTTTCTTCTGCAACCTTCCGCAGTATATCCGCGAGCCATACCGCCGTTTCCTGGAAAACAAGCTCCGCTCGAACTTCGATTTC
>JAGAKH010000045.1 GCA_017625725.1 Bacteroidales bacterium
AGTGCTGTCAAAATACTGTTTCCCACAAAATACTACAGGTGCTCCACTTTTTGACTCACCATCTTCAGTTACAATTTCTTACAAATAACTTTTGCCCTACATCAATAAAACCAATCAACGTAAAAAGACCAATCCTCTACAGCCAATTCTTGGTTTCTTATCCCTGTGTTACTTCACATCTATCATTATTCCAACATCTTAATAGGATTTACATGGTATACATAGATCATAGCATCAAATATTTTCGCTACTACTTCTTTATTTCGAACATAGATTTCCGGATAAAGATAAAAATCTGCACTATATCCTTCTCCGATATATCCCATGTAATTAGGTTTAGAAATAATTGAATAGATATCACTGCCTTTCGGCACCTTATCTAATTCCAAATAATATCGTTCTCCCTCAAAATATTTTGCCTGATATGCCAGAACATCTCCCGAACAAAATCTGTGATTATTTCTGGTATATTCTACTGTCAACCTCCTGGAATCATTAATATTATCATCTGACAAAAAGAAACCTGTACCAACCGTATAGTAATCTTCACCATATTTTTCAGATATATATCCGCCAAAAACATTTTCTTTCTTATTGACATGTCCGTTGTGGGCACTAATTAAAATTTTTCCTATGCTACGTTCCTCCTCACAAGTTTGCATCCACTCCAGATTGTCTGCCATAAAGCTATCTCTCATAGAAAATCCTTCTTTATAATCTCTCGTATCGCCCCCTGAATAGTATTTGATATACTGTATACAAACATCCAGTGTATGCAAATGCTCCTCTATATACGAAATTCCTGCTAATAAGCTCTCACTTTTTATAAGAATCTCCTTAAGCAGTTTCATATTTACTATCATTTCTTCTGCTAATTCCTGGTCTAAGGAATTGTTCGGATTCCTTAAGAATTCTAAGTCTTCCATTCTATCACATATAACTTTTTTATCTTCTTCATAAGGAATAATGCCAAGCAGTTTTTCCAAGTCATTTTCCAAGCATTCCACATCATATCCCAAACCCTGCATATCAAAACCATAGAATCGAAGTTGCTCCTCTTCCTTTACGTTACTATTATATTCTTTCATATATTCAATGAGCATTACCATACTGTCTGTATTATAAATGGGATAAGATATGTCTTTTATTATCATTTCGGCAGTCATTTCATCATCCATCTCACCACGAATATAATGGTCTATCTTCATGCCATCGCAATTAGGAATCTCCATAGCAAAAGCCGAAAAATCATATTTCTCTACTAACATTTTTAACAGTTCCAGCTTCATATCCTGAAATTCCAGATTGCCGTGGGTAGCCTCTCCAAGTCCCACTATCTTCACATGATCCGGTATCTCTATACTGTCCATACCATCCACCAATGCCAAACCATAAAGTTTCATATCCTTTATCTCTCTGGATGCCTTTATCTGTGGCATATAACATGCCAAGATGCATAAAGCGATGATCATTACCAGCCCTACTCCAAAAATACTTATGCACTTCATAATTCTGTCACAAGGTGCTACACAATTTCTTTTCATCATATTAACCTTCTCCTGTTTCTTTTTTAAGTTTTCAGAGTCCAGCTCTGATTCATTACTTATATTCAAACATTCGATGGTCAAGACAGCATACAAGAAAGTGTCAAAATAAAGTCAAGATACTTCTAAATTCTTAAGAAAATTCAATGGTAATCGTCAGCCTGTCGTCATCGTACTCAGCAGTTATCACACCATCATTCTCCTCCACAAACTTGCGGGCTATGGATAATCCCAGACCAGTAGAGTTCCTAGCTGATTCTACTGTATAAAATCTGTCAAACAGCTTCTCGATATGTAATTTATCCAGTGCTTCCGCCTTATTGGAAAATGTAATTATTCCCTCATCTGTCATAGCAATTCTCAAATCTCCGTCACTGTATTTTAATGCATTGCTTATCAGATTTGAGAATACTCGTTCCAGCTGAGCACCATTGACACGACGCATTATTCTTTCTTCGGTAATATCTACCTCAAGTGCGATACCCTTTTCCACCAACACCGCATAATGCTCCATAATACAGTCCTCCAGCAGACGATTCATCCACACATCTTCTTTCTCTACATTTGTTTCAGAAGATATTATCACGGAATATTCGAACAATTCCTCTGTCAATTTTTTCATATATAAGGCACGGTCTTCAATAATATCGAAATAACGCTCCAATTCCTCAGACTTATCCAACTTTTTGATAAAAGACAAATAACCGCATATAGCGGTCAAAGGTGTTCTGAGATCATGAGAGATATTTGTTACTGCCATCTTCATCTCCCGATCCCCCTCTCTATATCTATGATAAGCCTGCCGCACCTCTTTCAAGGTGCGGTTAATATCATTTGCCAGTCTTTTCATATCTTTGTCATGACAGGATATACCTATAAGGGTATTGGAGTCCAACTGCATACGTTTCTCATACTCACCGGCAATCTCTCTGGCCGCTTTTTTCATAAGATATAATTTCATGCCCAGTATTAGGATTATAACAATGCATATGACAAGTGCTATTACCATATTATTTCAACTCCCTTTTATTCAATCCTACAGTACCTGCCAGATAAGCTAATATCGTCAACATTGAAGAAAGCAGTAACATTACTGTTAAAGGCAGCTCAGCTCCATCTCTTGCAAAAATCGCGAACCACTGACCCATAGGCATAACATCCAACAACACCTTCCATATCATACCGGTACCTTCTTCTGCCCACACATATGCTGCATGTACACCGGTTGCCGCCACATAAGATACGAAAAAGATTCCCATAGTTATTCCACAACCCATTGTTGTGTTTTTTACCCGCATTGCTACAGTAGTAAGTATTCCGGCATAGGCAATCGCCGCAAACAACAATATCAAAACAAATTTCAAAGTATAACTTTCCAAATAGTATCCGGCTACCAGGCAACCTGCAAACCAACAACCGGTTGTGGTCAAGACTCCAACAAAAATTGCAATCATACTTGACACATAAATAGTAGTCTGCTTATGTCCTGCAATCACTTTGTTTCGAATAACACCACCCATATATTGCTCCCCTGTAAATAAAGCAGTGAAAAGGGAAGAAAATGCCATAATACCCAAACTGATGAAATTTGCATAAAAATTATGAATTCCTGATTGGGAAGGTCTTACCATATTTAAATATTTACAAAACCCTACCGTTATAAGAAAAGCGAGTGTATTTCCGCCTACAAATAATTTATTTTTATATAATCGAATAATCTCTGCTTTAATTAATGCTTTCATCTGATTCGTCTCCTTTATTACTTTAAGTCCTTTTTCAAAAATACCACTGCCCCCATCACAATTCCCAACAATGCCAATCCTATACTTCCAATTATATAGCAGTCTGCATTATGCATCAGATCTCCATAAAAATAGGTAAGGGGAATATATTTATCTACAAATAAAAATGCCTCCTGCATACTTGTCGTCAATGTGCACGGCCCACTTTGTGGATAGAGCTTGTACTCCACAAAAGTATTTACAAAATAAAACACAATGGCTAGCGAAGGGCAAATCACATAAGAAACCTTACTTGAACCAAAAACATAAATAAGCCCTGTAAAAAATACGGAAATAGCAATACCTGCTAATGTAAAAATACCACTTCTAATGATAAAACCGCTAACACTCATGCAACCATCCAAAAATGTATATCCAAATAACAAGGATGTCAGAAAGAGTACTACCTGAGTCATCAGACTCACAAATATGGTACAACATATAGCGGAAGTATATATTTCCAATCTACCGGCACCTCGTATAATTTTGTTACGAATAGTACCGTCTCTAAACTCCTCCCCCATATAGTTTCCTACAAATATGCTGCTTATAAGAGGTAGTACCGAAATTCCCTGCAGAAATATATCCTCAGCATACAACTTATCAATTCCTAAAAAATCATCAAACAACCCAAAAAGCAGCACAAACACAAGACCATATTCTACAACCCAAAGAACATTTAAATGATAAAAATTTTTATTCTTCAGAAGCCTACGTATATCTGCTGCAAAAACCTTATACATTACGTGTTCCTCCTACCAGAGACATAAAAAAGCTTTCCAAATCTTCGTCGCGTTCCTCCATGGTAATAATGTTACACTTTTCTCTGGCAAATTCCATCGCCAGGTCTGAAAAATTCATTGCGGTATACACATCTGCTGTGTTATCATCAATAATCTTGTATTCAACCGCTAAGTGTTCCATAATTCTTGCCAGAACTTTGGTGTCACTTACTTTCATCCGCACACTTTTACGGCAAGCTTCTTCCAGCTCCTTTGCTGTCATTTCTTTTATCATCTTTCCGCCTTCAATAAATCCGTAATGAGTAGCCAATTTTGAAAGCTCTCCTAAAATATGACTGGAAATAAGCACTGTAATACCATGCTCCCGATTAAGCTTTAGTATCAACTCTCTGATTTCAATAATACCCTGAGGGTCCAGACCATTGATAGGCTCATCTAATATCACAAAGTCCGGATTACCGCAAAGTGCAACTGCAATCCCCAGTCTCTGACGCATACCCAGAGAAAAGTTCTTCACCTTTTTTCTTCCGGTATCTGCAAGACCTACCAGGGAAAGCAATTCTTCTATACCTTCATAGCTTGGCAATCCCAGATTCAGATATTGCTGCTTCATATTATCCACAGCTGTCATATCCATAAACAAAGCCGGACTCTCAACAATCGCTCCCATTCTATGTCTTTCTGTCAGAATATCTTTCTTATCTTTGTATGATTTCCCAAATAAACGATACTCCCCCTTAGTGGGATTTTGCAAACCACAAATCACTCTAATAAGTGTAGTCTTACCGGCGCCGTTTTTGCCTACAAAGCCATATATGGCACCTTTCTCTATTGTCATATTGAATTCATTCAGTGCCGTAAACTTTTTATAACTTTTTGTAAGCCCTGTGACCTCTAAAACCTTTTCCATCCAAAAAACCTCCGTTCTAAGTCTCTCTTACCTTCTGTATACAGTAAACCATACAAAAGTCAAGAAAGCAGTAAACAGAATGTCAAAACATCGTCAAGATATGTATTTAAATCCTATTCCGTAAATTGCTTCAATATGGTCTGTCTCATCCACAGCCTGTAGCTTCTTTCGGATATTGCTGATATGCTGTTTGAGAGACCGCTCCGTACAATCTGGAGTATCCAGACTGATTCTGTCAAGTATGGTGCTCCTTCCCACCGGCCTTCCTGCGTTTACCATTAATATTTTAAGTATAGCACACTCCGTTCTGGTTAAAGCCACTTCTGTTCCTTCAACGTTTACCTGCAACAATGCCGTGTTTAGTTTTACGCCTTCCACACAAACGAAATCATCGTTTCCGGAATCTGTGGTCTGGGGTTTTCGGAGCTGAACGGTTATCCTGGCCAGCAATTCATCCATATCAAATGGCTTAGTCACATAATCTGCTGCACCTCCCAATAATAACTCCACCTTATTCTTTACATCTATCTTGGCACTGACAACAATAACCGGTATCCCTCGCAAATGAGGCAATAATCCTTCTCCGCTAAGTCCAGGCAACATTAGGTCAAGCAACACTAAATCCGGTCTGACCTTAGACACTATTTCTAAAGCCTCTTTTCCGGAAAAGGCTTTGGTAACAGAGTATCCTGCCTGTACCAAAGCCTCCTCCAACATTTTGTTAATATACAAGTCATCGTCTATTATCATTATGTTATACATCTCTATTTCCTCTCACAATAACAATACTTCTCTAAATCATCCCAAAATGCTCTAGTGCATCCTTTATTGCCTTTTCCTTCTCCTCCGGACACTGAGGCTGTCTGCTCTCTTCTGACTTAGGCAAGTTATAGTTCTCCCCAACCTCTATTCCACATTTTCTTTTTACCTGTGAAATATACAGATTAGACACCTTCAACCCATGCTCTTTCAGCACATATTCCTGGATTTCCTTATAAGTCGCCTTACTCTCTGCGGAAGTCAAATCCAGCTCATCTAACTCTAATTCCACTTCAATGTAATCATCAGCCTTTTGTTGGGACAAAAGAACAACCGTCTCGACTGTGTTTTGTTTGAGCAACCGAATTGTATCGCCCTCAGAACCTTCATAAAACACCGGAAATCCTAAATGCAGCTGCTTTAAGATGCGTCCGTCTTCCTGTCTTTCAGGGTACAATTCAATCTCGTCGATGAAATCTCTCATGAACCTCTTCTTTTCGAGATCGGTCATCTTAAAGTACATTCTATCAAAACTCAGGAGAACTTTATAGAGCTCATCTGCAGTAATTTTCTCTCCATAGGCTCCGCTGATCTTCTCTTCGATTTCAGCTATCGTGTCCTCCAGCTCTGATATCCGGTCGTACAGGATATCCAGTCTGTCGTGCATATCCTGATACTTCCTGTCATAGTGCTTGTCGTTTACATCCAGCCTGTCCAGCATCTCCGCCAGCTTCTTCTTCGCTCCCACGACCTGACGAAGCTGCTCCCTGACCTGATCCCTCTCAGCTTCCAGTGATGAAACATCTACCTTTTCGTCCATCTTCATCACCATGTAATCCTTGAACTGCGGATCCGCCACCATGTCCAGGATGATCTGCTCTACCTGGCTGTTAAGCTCCACCTGACTCAGCACCAGTCGGAAATCACAGAAATGCGTTTCGTCTATCTTTGTACGGTGCAGGCACTTATAATACCAGTCATCTTTGTATTCGCCGGACTTCTTGTTCTTACGCCGTCTGACAGTTCCCACAAGACTCCGGCCGCAGATCGGACATTTGATGATACCCGTCAGAATGTGCTCATGATCCATGCTGTGCGTCTTATTCCATTTGACGCCGGTATCTTTTCGCCTCAGCCTTGTCGCCTCCCAGAGATCCCGGTCTATGATTGCCTCGTGCATCCCATCAACAACCATATAATCATCAGCCATGACTCGCTTATATTCATCCCTGCTGCCTTTGACCTTTTCGGTCTTATGCCTTCCGTAAACGATCTTTCCGGTATAAACGGGATTATCAAGGATCTTCATTATAAAACTTCTGGCGAAATAATTCAGTTCCTTCTTCTTTACCTTCTTTTTCGTATATCCGTGCTGATTCAGATAATCACAGATTCGGTCTGCTCCAAGCCCCTCATGAGCAAACTTTGTGAAGATGATCTTTACGATCTCCGCCTCTTCCGGATTGACGATCAGCGTGCTGTTCTTGGAATCCAGCGTGTACCCGAATGGAGCCTGCCCGCCGTTCCACTTGCCCTCTCTGGCTTTCTGGCGGCGTCCTTCCATCGTCTGTACCAGAATGTTTTCTCTTTCTATTTCGGCAACAGCAGACAGAACCGTAATAGTCAACTTACCGGAATCCTTGGAAGAATCAATCCCGTCTTCCACGCAGATCAGGTTTACACCGAAATCTTGTATATACTGAAGGGAATTAAGAACATCCGCCGCATTTCGTCCGAATCTCGAAAGCTTGAATACAAGGATGAAATCCACTCCGTCACGATCCTCAGCCACATCATTCAGCATCTGGGAAAACTCTGGTCTTCCAGTGATATTCTTACCGGACTTTCCTGCGTCGCAGTATTCCCTGACTATCTCTATATCCTGAAAATCCGCGAACTTCGTCAGCCTCTCCCTCTGAGCTTCAAGGCTGTAGCCCTCCACCTGCATTGAGGTGGATACCCTTATGTAGATATAACACTTCAGCTTTTTCTTCTTCATACTGCCGCCTCCATATACTCTGTGTCTTCTGTCAGCATCCTGAATGCCTTCAGCGCATCCATGATAGCCAATTCCTTTTCAACCGGGCATACCGGCACGTGATTCTTGTTCTGTTCCGGCTTGTTGTAAGCAATCCCGACATCAATGCCGTATTTCCGTTTTATCTGAGCGATATATAATGATGAAACCTTCATTCCCGTATGCTCCAGTACATATGCCCTTATTTCGGCATAGGTCGCTTTCGCTTCCGCTACCGTCACCTGTACCTCGCTGCAATCCAGCACAAAGGCGATTTCATCATCAGGCTCATCCTCGGCTCCTATCCAAGTCTCGATTGTATCCGACTCACCGTACCGAACAGGGAATCGGAAATAAATGCTTTTCAGTACCCTCCCGTCTTCCTGCTCTTCCGGATAAACCTCTATCCGTTCGATAAACTGACGGTACAGTTCCCTTTGTTCCTCGGAAGTCAGTTTTTCGTAGAATTTTCCGAAATTCTTCAGGATCTTCTTTATCCCTTCAATAGAGCTGACACCCTGCCTGGCTTCACTGCACTTTTTCTTTATCTTCTTAAGCGATAACTCTAGGGATTCTATCCTGTCATAGATATCATCCATCTCAGCCTGGATCCGCTCATATTCCGTATCGTAGTCGTCAGATAATACATCCAGATTATCAAGCTCCGCTCCGACGCGGTTCTTCTCATGTTCCTGATGATACAGATCCTTGCGGATTTCCTTCATCCGCTTCTCATAAGCCTCTACAGATTCATCACCGCCGGCAGCCATCGCCATTGCCTTTTCAAATGCCGGATGAGCCGCCAGATTACTGACAATCTCAAATACCGCAGAATCGATCTTCGCCTGGTTATAAGTATGCTTGAACTCGCAAGTCCTTCCGGCTGATTTCCTGTAGTAACGACAGGAATAATAATGAATGGTCTTGTAATGACCGCCGCGGTTCTTATTGACATGCTTGTTCTTCGTTGCAATAAGACCGTTCCCGCAGGCGGGACATTTGATCAGACCGGATAGCAGGCTCACGCGATCAGGTTCATCCACCTTTTCCTGTCTTCCAGAAGAAGCCTCCCGCTTTTCCCGTGCCTGCTGCCACAGATCTTCATCTATGATTGCCTCATGGATCCCGTCAACCTCAACCGCATCTTTCGGATTCTTCCTTATGCCCTTGATATTTGTCCTGCGGAAATAATTGATCTTTCCGTGATAAGTTGGATTATCAAGGACATTCACGATGAAGTCATATGTGAACGGCTTTACTTCGCCCTTGCTGATTCGGCTGTATCCGTTGTTGTTCAGCCAGATCGCAACTCCATTCAGTGTTCCGTCATCCTGTATATACCGGTCAAAGATCAGCTTCACAATTTCTGCCTCTTCCGGCTCTACTACCAGTTCCTTATTAACACTGCGGTATCCATAAGGAGCAGGTCCTCCAGGCCATCCGCCGTTAAGAATCTTCTGCATCTTACCAGCCATGAACTGAACATTGATGTTCTCACGCTCGATCTCTGCCACGGCAGACAGAATTGTCAGCGTCAGCTTTCCGCCCGGCGTAGAACTGTCAATGGCGTCTTCCACACAGATCAGATCAACCTCATAATCTTCCAGAAGCTGAAGGGACTTCAGTATGTCCGCCGCATTCCGTCCGAACCTGGACAACTTGAACACCAGAACAAAAGAGATATTGTCCTTCTCGCTGGATATATCATCCAGCATCTGCAGGAATGCCGGTCTTCCGACTATGCTCTTTCCGGATTTTCCCGCATCGCAGTATTCACCGGCTATTTCAAGGTTCTTATAGTCCGCATACTCGCGGAGGCGTTCCTGTTGTGCCTCCAGGCTGTACCCTTCCGTCTGAGCTGCCGTAGAGACTCGCGTGTAGATATAGCATTTCTTCTTTCTCACCGTATCCCTCCCTTCGGTTGCTCATCGTCACACAGTACCTCGGAACTTCATTATGTCGGGCTTTGATAGGTTTGTCAGCGCCCCTTTTGAAGTTTTTTCACCACCCAAAAATCGCCGGATCACAGATCTGTGTCCGACGATTCCTGTTCCTGCTTCTCTGCTGCCGCATGTTCCTCAGCCTCTATCTCTTCCAGAACCTCTTTCCCGTACTTTTCTATCATTTCCACCAGAAAATTCGCACAGCGTTCCATATTAGCCTTTGCCTTCGGACTAAGCTCTGCAGGCTTAACTCCGTCCTTATATTCCAGGATAAACATACCTTAGACCTCCTTTGGCTTTTCTGGAGGTCTAGGTATGAGTTTGGGCTGTTTTCCGATTTTTGAGCAAAAAAATAACGGCCGGCAGAGAAATCAATCCCCACCGACCGTCATTCTTAAACTCTCTTCACAAAATCCAGACTGATCCATCCGATTCCGCTCTTCAGTTTCCCCCACATCGAAGCACCTGCTCCGGAAGATATCTGAACTATCGTGAACACACCCGGTTCAATAAAGCGAACCCTCTTGTAGTTCGTACCGGGGCCAGACCTGATATTCAGATCAGAGATACTGACCTTCACCAGAAACGGCACCTTCTCCGCAGTCTTCGGCTCATACACCACGTTGCCGTCAGCATCGAACACCTTATATCCCGGATTCTGATCCGCGCATTTCTTCGCATTGTCCAGAATCTTATAAGCGCCCTTCTGGCTCTTGCTGTCAGTCCAACTCTTACGGACGCGGTACCAACGGATCACTTCACCGCCGCCGGAATCCTTCGCGTCATACTGCGTCAGGTTCCACTTCTCGATGATGGAGCAGAGCTTTTCCACATAAGTCAAGCTTGTGGCGTAACCGCCGTCCTTGATGATCTGCACAGCCTTCTTATAATCCGTGCATCCCTTCAATCCATCATACCTGAGCTTCTTTCCGTTCTTCGCCCCAAGCAGATAAGCGGAATGATCGGCAATCGAATCCTCAATGCAGGGATATTTGCGGAAATCCGCCGTGATCGTCTCATAGCTTCCGTCCGTGTGCTGTTCCTGCGTCTTCTTCGTGTACTTACTCTTTCCATCCCAACAGGAACCGCTCCAAGTGTTCCCGGACAGGCTGCACTTCATCCCGAAAATATTGTTGGCATTCTGCGCAAGCTCGCTCTTGCCGTACCCGGATTCCAGAATGAACTGAGCCAGCGATACCGATGCCAGGATGCCGCTCTTCTTCATGTCAGCCGTGAAAAGCGCACCGGCCTTCTTGATCGCATCCGCCTCGGACAGATCCTTCAGCACAGCCGCCTGCGTACCCTTTGATGCAGAACCACCGCCAGAACCCGAATCTGATCCCTGCAGAGCCTTCGTCACCTTCTCAGCCAGATCACCCATCCTCGCGTACATCCAGTTACCCGGACAGCTTTTATTCGCAAACCACCTGTGAACCGTCAGAATCATCTCGCCGCTCTGCGGGGAATAATTCAGCGTCTTATCCTTATCCCCGAACCAGATTAGCTTGTTCTTGCCGTTACGCTTGCAGATATCGACACAAAGCTCGATCAGCCTCTGATAAACGATATCCCTGAAAGCATAAGGCTCCGTGGTATCGGACGCACACTCGATCGTGATCGCCCTCTGGTCATTCGCTCCGGAAGAGGAACACCACGAACGGTTCTTCTCTTCCACATACATCCCGACACGCCCGTCCTTGTCGATTCCGTAATTGCTGGATGCCTGTGTGCTGCTCTTATAAAACCAGTCACCCAAACCTTCCGCCGTACACTGGCCGACCACGCAATGAGGCGTGATCCTATCAATCGCCATCGTCCTCTGCCCGGAATGATTCGGGGATAACTTCGTATAAACTACCATCGGACTATTCGTGTATCCCATTACTTCTCACCATCCTTCTTCTCATCGGAATCTTCCTTTTCAGCCCTGTCGTGGAGCTGTTCCAAAACCTTATGCAGCTTCGTAGGAATCGGAAGCCCCAGATACGCTGCATTCTCCACTACCGAAAGCCCTTCATTGCTCAGGTAAAAGAAAATGATCGCAGTTCTCAGCACTCCGGTCTCTCCAAAGATCTGAACATCCAGAAGGTGTCCGATGCCTACCAGTGCAAAAATAAGAACCTTCCTGCAGATTCCCTTGAACCCCACGGCAGACGAAAGCTTCTTATCCGCCACCGCGCACATGATCCCAGTGATGTAGTCCAACACCACAAAAGCCAGAAGCGCATAAAGCAGACCGTCACATCCTCCAAGGAAATACCCAAGCCAACCACCTACCGCCGCAAAGATCGCCTGAATCACATTCCAAAACTCTTTCATCGCAAATCCCTCCATTTCGTTGCAAACTAAAAGGGACAGCCGAAGCCATCCCCTCAAAACAGTTATTCAGTTGCCCGAAGCCTTACACCGTCTGCTCCGTCAGTGTATAAGTGATCTTCATTGTCTTATCCGCATTCTTCACCACCGCCTGACTCAGATTGCAGATGGTAGCCAGATACGGAGTCAGGATCCATGTGTACCTGTACTGGTTCAAATAAGCGCCGCCCCAGGCAAAGACATATTCCTTATACCGGAAGAACGGTGTGGAAACATTCCCGCATCTCTCCCCGGCAAATGTTGCGATCACGTTATCATTCACATCAATCTCAAAATCATAAGCCACGATAATGTCATTGATGATGGACATGCAGCAATCACAGCTTCCTGTCTCGCCCAGACACTTCATGGTTGATGTGAATCCCAGGCTGATCAGAGTCACATCCGTGCTGTTGGAGATGTTAATCTTGTAAACACCGGTCTTGTCATAAGACGGCACATACAGATATCCATTCCTTACCACAGCACTTCTGTTTCCGGACGGATAACTCGATCCCTCCTTGAAGCTTCCCATCGTCATCAGCGTTGCATTGGAAAGCGTCCACTGACCTTCCGTAAATGTATAGTCGCTCTTCCTGATCTTGATCCAGAGCACCGTTGCGCTGCCGGAGGAATTTCCCTGATTGGCAAATCCATACCAGTACCCATCGCCGCCATCCATAAAGATTCCATACGGCGTATAGCTTCCGTAGAAATGGAAGGTGCTGCACTGGAGAACTGTTGTATCTTCCAAAGTCAGCGTAGAATCATCCAGCTTCTCATTCAGGCCGATATCGAATACCGGAATCCTGTACCTTTTGATTGTGACAGTGTTGCTTGCATAGCAAAGCGCATATAGCTTCGCATTCTCAAAATCCACCGTCACACAGCGGAACAGATCATTGATGAAGCCATCCCCATCATCCAGGCTGACCTTCTTAATCTGAAGCAGAGTGCTGTCCACCGCCACTTCAGATCCGTAAGCATTAGCCCCACCATGTTTTGATGTCAAACCAACCGCCGCAATTGTTCCATTCCCCTGCGAAGGCGTAAACTCCCAGACAAACTTGAACCCATCCGACAGCTTCATACTCTCTGTCAGGTTCATACTGCCCCTCTTCGTGTTAGCCGTGGCATTAACATCATTACTGG
Organism: Bacteroidales bacterium; assembly: GCA_017625725.1. Classification (GTDB taxonomy): domain Bacteria; phylum Bacteroidota; class Bacteroidia; order Bacteroidales; family UBA932; genus Cryptobacteroides. The sequence continues at coordinate 13,205 of JAGAKH010000045.1, forward strand.
CATAAGCCACCGGCAGATTCGTTGACGGTAGATAAAGGTTATCTGCCTGCTCCGTAATGGAACTCGGAAAAAGCAGGATGCCTCCGATCATATTCGGACAGATCGGAAGCAGCTCTTCATTCCAAGTCAGCGAATCATCATATTGTCCGCCGGCTTTATACATGACACCCATCGGATTTACTCCAAGAATGTCATTGACGGCATTGGTTACCATGTTGGTCTCCGATACCGTCTCCACAACACCAGTATTCACATCTTCCAGTTCCAAGACCAGATTTCCTGTATATCTCTTCATAAAAGCCTCCTAACTATTGCTTCCCGGCACATCTACCGGCATGGCAAATCCGCCCACGCTTGTTCTTCCTGACTTCACATCCGAATAGAACCGCTTCACGGTCTCCTTGATCTCCCAGACATCACTCTCAGTAAATGTCTTCACCTGCAGCCTGTCAGTCTGAGAACCGTTTCCGATTCTAAACAGATCTACATACTCTTCAATATCGATCCTTCCATCCCATGCTGCAGAAGCGCCCATGCTCTGACCAGAAATAGAAGCGATACACATCCCTGTATCCACCGCAGCCGTGCCGCCTTCGCAGCGCATATAGACATTGAAGATATTCGTGTAGTTCGGCACCACATTCTCGATCGGATAATACAGAAGAATCGTATGCCTTCCTGAGTGCCAGTTCTCCTGTGGATAATGCACCGGGATCATCTGGTTATTGAACTCAAAGGAAAAGATTACATCCGCATGACCGTCCTCCTGCCAGTTCATAGGAAGCGACACCGTTATGGTCTGCTCTTCCGTATTGCCGATCACCACCGGTTCTTCTTCAGGATCATCCGGATCCACCGGCAGATCATCAACCGGGACAGACGGGATTACCACATCCCCGGATGCCGTAACAGATCTTGTCACCGGCTGAGCCGTTACATCCACGATCACCTGCCCAAAGAACTGAGCATGGTTCGCTTCCGTCGTGGCAAACTCTATGGAAATGATCTTCGTATCAACATCCCTGACCGTAAATGCAGAAGCATTGGTGAAGGTATGGATCCCGATCTTTCCTGCCTCTATCTGAGCCAAGAGCCCGGAGATATTCTTATCATTCTTACTCTTCGCCTGTGACAGCTTCGGATTCTTCCCTACGCACTTGATGCTCTGCCTGCCGCCGATCTTGATGCTGTTTGATGTAATGCAGGCATACTTTGTAGCATCCGCCTGTCCGCCGGTAAAGGAAAGGATATCTCCCACATCCAAGGCCGGATTCCCGATTGTATCCGAATCAAACGGAACATAATTCACGACAGCCAGATCATTCAAGATATTTGTGCAGAGCTGCCGTCTGGTCTCTTCCAGGCCAAACTGTAGCAGAGGATTAACACCCAGATTCATGGTCAGACCGTCATCCGGATCCAGCGCATAATACTCCGCAATCTGTGTCCGAAGATTCGTTGAACTGACCGCCGTATATCTCGTGATGAAGTCCGAAAAGCTGGAAGAGAACCTGTGCTTCCTCTCTACCGTCAGCACCGGCGTATTTCCATACTTCCGCAGTTCAAGCTCCCCGGCTCTGTTGATCACGAAAAAGCCGCCAAGCACCTGCCCCACATAGAACAGCACATCGCGGTAAGTCTCAATGTCGTTATCAGAATAGATGGACAGGTTCTCCGTTCCGTTCGGCATTGCCTCAATCGTTGCCCTGTCCTGAGCCAGCGCTACCTCACAGGCTGTCGAACAAAGCACCATAAAATCATAGGCATTACCGATGGATTCCAAAGAAGTGAAAACCTTCTCAAAGCGAACCATGTAATCATAGGCCTTGATCTCCAGGCACTTCGCTTTCCGGTTCGCCTCCGACACTTCAAAGATTCCCATCGGAATCCTCTCATAGAAACCACCAGCCAACTGCAGATGATAGAACAGCTCCACCTTTGCATCTTCCAGCGTGTACCTATTGATCTCAGAGAAAAGCGATATTCCCATCTCCGCAGCATACACCGTTCCCAACTCGATCTCCGTACTTCCGCAGCACTGTGAAGTGATATATCCGCTGCCCTTGACCATATCATCCTGATCAAACTCATAAACCGTCCCGGCAGTCGTTGTGATCCTGCCGGTCCAGTAGTATTTTCTGTTGTTTGCCTTCACTGCATTCAGGAAAGCATTGCTGACCGGATACAAATGACCACCTCCCTCCGGACATAAAAAGAGAGCCGCTGTTACACGACTCTCCACAAAAAGCTTATTTCAAATACCTTTAATGTCAGACTATCTTTTCTTGTATAAGATCAGCTCTGGATTAGCTCCATCCTGCTCATAAGTACAGATCATGATAAAATCCATATTGGCAATTACACCATAGCACAGTCCCTCTACGATCTCCGACTCCAGTTGATTGCCCAGATAGGTTGTCTGATCATCCAAGAATCTGACCTTTGCTCCATTTGGCAACCGGTATTCCAGATTCACATATTTCCCAACGAGTGCATTCAAACTTTCAAGCTTTGGCATTCCCTCGATATAAAGAGCATTGATCTCTTCAATCAGCCCCTTCTTAAACTCATCAAATTTGCCGCCATCTCCCAGTTCTTCGTACCTCTTCCAGTAATCCAGCTTTGGAAGTGTTTCTCGCAGATACGCACGCGCCTGTTCCTCGGTAAATTTCTCATTCACCATGTTACGGACACATACCTCAATCAGCTCATCCATATCACTGTAAGTATAGGTTCCGTCTGCATAACACCATTTGCAATAATCCTCATTGAGGCTGCCATCTTCATTTTTCCCGATGATCTCATCCTCCAACGGCATCCCACAACACTGGCAGATAAGCTTATGCGGTGATCCAAGTAGTGTATTGATAGAAACATTGAAAAGCCTTGAAAGAATCTTTAACGTTTCTGTATTAGGCACGGTCTCGCCATTTTCCCAGCGTGATACCGCCTGTCTGGTAACAAATGCCTTTTCCGCAAGCTCATCCTGCGAAAGTCCGCTCTTTGTTCTGAGCTGATAAATCACATTTTGTGTATCCATGCGCAAGCACCTCCTCAAACCCTGTTTTGGTACTTATTCTAATACAGATCGACCTACCATAAAAGCAACTTGCTGTTGCCTCGGAGTCTCATACTTTTCAACATAATCAGAGCGGAGGCAACCCCCTCCGCCCTGAACATTCACGTTTATCCGAAGATCTGACCCGGCAGTTTCAGTTTTTCCTTAGGCGGAAAATCCTTATCGAACTCTTCCACATCCTCATCACTCACATAATATCCCTGTGGAGTCTGATACACCCCGGTAATTCCATCAAGATATCCGGGAATCAGTTCCTTACATAGAAAGAATGATGCGTCTGCATCCTCAGGCAAATCATGATACCGGATGCCAAACTTACTGGCATAGTCAAAACCGCTTTTGCCATAGAAGCCGATATTTCCTTCAAACAGAACCGCTCCGAATCCCATCTCTGTAGCCTTTTTCAAGGAATAGTCCAACAAAGCCTTTCCGTATCCTTGGCGCTTCAGTTGCGGTGTAATACCAATCGGTCCCATCGTCAGAACATCAATTACCCTTCCATCATCAGCCTCGATAATCGTCTTCATGAACATATTCTGTCCAATCAAACTTCCACCCTGCTCCATGACGAAATCAAGTTCCCGGATGAACGCCGGATCATCCCTGAGCACATGGATCACAAAATGCTCGCTGCATCCCGGCTTATATACGTTCCAGAATGACTCCCTGACAAGATTTTCAACTGCTCTGTAATCGCTCTTTTCTTCCAAACGAATTGTATAGTCATTTTTATTCAATGTTTTTTACCTCCTGAAAACTTGTGACCAAAAGTTGCTTTTCAGCGGGAGGCTTGTTCGATTGTCAGCAAACCTCCCGGTTAGCCCACAATCTCCAGTGTGTTGTACTTTTTCAAACAGCACTCTCCTTAAAAATATATTTTTCGCCGCCTTAGCGGCAAGGTCATCATAACATATATCGTCAGTTCCCTCCACATGTTTTAGAACTCTTTCAGCGTGAAGGACACCTCCCACAAGCTTCCATAGCTTGTATCGCTGACCAGCTTCACCTGATACCCGTCAATGTACATCTGCGTGTTCACGATGTTCATGGTCTCCATATCCAGATATCCCACGGTGATGCTTGCCAACTTCTTATAAGCCGAAAACTTATTCAGCCACTTCTTCGACACTCGGAAGGTCGCGCCGATCTGAACCACACCTTCCCTTACAACATCTCTCTGTGTGGTTCCTGCTTCTGTCACACCTCCGCTATCTGCCTCCACATCCGACAGATTCACGGAATAAGAGGCAGGCATCGGGATATTCTCATTGTTAAAAACAAGATACTGCAAATGAGCCATCTTACCTGCCTCCACTTCTTAAATTCATTCTCTGCTGAGCCGTTACCACGATCTCATCGATCATGTCACCACCGATATAAACCGGGATCACGATATCCCCCGCAGCGCCGCCACCGACCAGAGCCGTATTGAGTGCCGTATTGATACCGGAGATCAGATCTCCGCTTGAAGCAGCAGAACCGGAATAGCCACCCTGAGCCGCCATCACTCTCGGAGTAATGGTCAGGTCAGAAGTCACACCGTTCATGGCGTTCTCAATCATGCCCCGGCTCTTCTCAATGCCCTTCGCAAGACCACCGATAAAGTCCGGCATCCAGCTCTCATAATCCGTCAACGGGCCTTCGTCCGGCACGGAGAAGTGCAGGAAGCTCCGGATCTTATCCGCAACCGATGAAACTGCCTCACCGACTTTACCGATCATGGACTTGATACCGTTCACGATACCGCCGATGAAATCAGCACCCCACTGGAACGCCTGAGATGCCAGGTTCTTCACGAAGTTGATTGCCTTATCAAATCCGCTCTTCACCGCACCATAGATATTTCCGCAGACATTCTTGATACCGTTCAGCATCGCATTGAACGCATTGGAAACGGCATTCTTTATGGCATTAGCCGCATTCGATACCGCAGACTTGATATTATTCCAGGCCGTTGTGACCGCATTCTTAATAGCATTTACGATAGTTGTGATCGTATTCTTGATGCCGTTCCAGACCGTAGTAACCACTGTCTTAATGGCATTCAGCACCGTAGTGATTGCGGTTTTGATCCCATTCCACGCTGTACTCAGGAAAGTAGAAATCGCCGTCACCACTGTCGTGATAACCGACTTGATTCCATTCCAGACTGTCGTGAAAAATGTCTTGATTGCATTGAACACCGTAGTCACAGTATTCTTGATCGCATTCCAGGCATTGGTCAGGAATGTGCTGATCGCATTCACCACTGTTGTGAAGATATTTTTGATACCCTCCCACAGTCCGGAGAAGAAATCCTTAATCGCATTCCATACCGTGGTAGCCGTGGTCTTGATTGCTTCCCACGCCGCCTGGAAGAATGCCTTCAGCGCTTCCCATACGGCAATGGCAATCTCTTTGATGCTCTCCCAAAGGTCGATCCAGAACTGCCGGAACTCTTCACAGTTGTTCCATAGGTAAATGAACGCCGCCACTAGGGCAACGATCGCCGCTATGATCAACACATAAGGATTCGCCGCACATACCGCATTGAAAGCTGCGAACACACCCTTCGCCGCATTGATCACACCTGCCAGCTTCGGCACCAGAGTCATAATGGTACCGACTGCAGAAATCACTTTACCGACGATAATCAACACCGGACCGATCGCAGCAGCTACCAGAGCAATCGTCACGATCACCTTTCTGGTACCCTCATCCATCGAATTGAGCCAGTCCACAAACTTCTGGATCCATCCCACAATCGTTCGGATCGCAGGCATCAGCAATTCACCAAAAGAAATCGCCAGTTCCTCCAGCTGAGACTTCAAGATCTGAAGCTGACCGGCAAGGTTATCATTCATGGTCTCAGCCATACTTGCCGCTGAACCATCACAGTTATCAATAGCAGACGAAAGTTTTTCAATATCCGCTTCCCCGGCGTTCATAAGTGCCAGGAATCCGGACATCGCATTCTTGCCAACCAGCGACTCAGCCGCTGCCGCCTTCTCAGATTCAGACAATCCAGAAAATGCCGTCCGGCAGTCTGCAAGGATATCCGACAGATCCCTCATAGAACCGTCCGCATTGGTCGTGGCAACCGTGACCTCTCCGATAGAGGATCCGCAGATCTTCACTTCTCCGGAAAGGTTATTCATGATCGTTCTGAGAGAAGTACCTGCCTGAGAACCCTTGATACCAGCATTGGCCATCAGGCCGATCGCTTCTGCCGTATCTTCTGCAGAGAATCCCAAGGCACCAGCAATCGGAGCGCAATACTTGAAGGTCTCACCCATCATGGAGACATTCGTATTGGCATTACTCGATGCCGCCGCAAGGATATCCGCGAAATGCCCGGAGTCCTTCGCCGTAAGTCCAAACGCTGTTAGCGCATCTGTCACGATATCAGAAGTGGTAGCCAGATCTTCACCGGAAGCCGCAGCCAGGTTCATGACACCTTCGATACCGGAAAGCATATCCTCTGTCTTCCAACCGGCCATCGCCATATAGTTCATGGCTTCCGCCGCTTCTGATGCAGAGAACTTTGTCTTCTCACCCATCTCACGGGCTTTATCTCTTAATGCTTCCAAATCCGAACCTGTCGCACCGGATACCGCAGCAACCTTGCTCATGGCAGAATCAAAATCAGCGGCAGTTTTCACCGCCGCCGTGCCAAGCCCAACAACACCTGCCGTCACAGGAAGGAACTTCTTTCCTACGTTTGTGACATTATCTCCGACTGTCTTCAGCTTCTCACCCTTAGCGGCGATTTCCTGAAGAGCCGTTCCAGACTGCTTCGCCTGTTCCTCCAAAGACTTCAGCTTTGCCTCCGTCTCCGCGATCTCCCTCTGCAGACCATCATACTGATCCTGAGTGATCGTTCCGTCTTTCAGAGCCTGCTCTGCCTGCTCCGCTGCTGTCTTTAAGGTCTCCAGTTTTTCCTTCGTTTCCTTGACGGCATCCCCAAGAAGCCTGTGCTTCTGTGCCAGAAGTTCTGTATTCCCCGGATCAAGTTTCAGGAGCTTATCGACATCACGCAGCTGGCTCTGGGTATTTCTGATCTCTGTATTTACGCCCTTCAGGGCTGTCTGTAGTTTGGTAGTATCGCCGCCGATCTCAACGGTGATACCCTGGATCCGTCCAGCCATCGCTTTGCCTCCTTCCTTTAGAATCGATCCATATCATCCTGAGATGCGATCTGGTCATGAGGTTCCTCATCCCGCTGCATCTCTGTGTACATATCATTGATGGTCCCTATCGTCAGAAGATCCATCTCACTGATATGAACGCCAAGCTGCACCGCCCTAAGTAGCAGGAGCGGTGTTGTCATTTCCCGGTCAGTCGCTCGAAGTTTTTTTTACTCTCCACCTGCGTCTGCACATTCAGCCCCCAGAGCTCGATGATCTCCGGAAGCACCTGATAAATGGAAAAAGTCCCAAACTGATCCAGCCACTCATCCGGCGTATCCGGAACACCCTGCGGATCCGCATGTTTCGCCATGATGTAGCTGATATCCTCGAAAAGTTCCAACGAAAAGGAATCCAGTGCAGAGTTTTCAGGATCATTTTCATCAATGCTCTTCTGCAGGTCATGAAGATCCTTGTAGATATCACGATGGAACTTGTTTCTGTATATTCTTGGAATGGCTGCCGATGCTCTGAAAGTCACATCCTTGCCATCAATATTCACTGTCTTTGTAAGTGCCATTTCTCTTTCCTCCAATCACAAGAATGGGCAGAGCCGAAGCCCTGCCCTTAAAAGAATCAACCCTGTCCGTTCTTTGTCACCGTTACGGTATAAGCCGTACTGGTGCATCCGGTCTTGCTTGCGATCACAGTCACGGTATTGGTTCCGCTCTCCCAGGTCGCATCATTTCCGCTGGTATGAGCTACACCGTTCACAAGGATCGTTGCCACCGTTCCACTTGCAGCCGTAGCCGATACCGCATCCTCATCGTTCACAGTCTCAGCTGTGTAAGAAGTCGTTCCGGCATCAAAAGCAGGCGTAAGCTGAAGGCTTCCGATTGCGATACCGGTAAGCACCGCAGACACCTGTGCACTCTCTGTCTGATAAACGCCCGAATACCATCCGTTGTAAACCGCATCGGAAGTATTGGCACCGGTCTTCACCTTCACCATTCCGTTCGGAAGCGGAGTCGCTGTGATCTCAAGCTTCTCAGTCTGAACTTCCTTGGAATCCTCATTGGTCTTGCCTTCGATGGTCGGTCTCGCAGCCGTGCAATAATACATGCAGTGCCTGATCTTTTTCTTATCTCCGGAGAATTCAAAAAGAAGAGCGAAATGCTCAGGCTCAACCGTGGAATCCTCCACAAGCACCCCGTTCGCATCTTCTGTTTCCTTCAAGATATCCTTGCGGAAACTTTCAGGAATAAGCGCAATCTCCAGATCACCCGAATAACCGTTATTTGCGACTGTGGTGTAATACACCATATCATCTGCATAAAACGGCTCCGTATCACCCTCAGGATCAAGCGACAGGTTCACCGCACCCGGAATCGCAACAGGCGTACCAAATGTCACGGCATTGGTATCCGGATCAAGTGTCGCCTTCGCATAATGGCAGTTCTTAAGGCCGAACTTCACCTTGTTGTTTGTACTCGGCATAATTAACCTCTCTTTCCGCTATACCGTCATCTGGTACAGCACTTCGTATAATTTTTCAGTTTCAATCCATACCTCTGATTTGTTCCAGAAAATCTCATGTGAATTCAGCACCGCTTCCACGCTGTCTTCTAATTTCGGATCCTTCTCATCGGTATAAAGTTCAATGCTCAGGTTGGAAAACTCCATATAGACCACATCATCCGCGGCAAAGTTCTCTGAACCCGGAAACAAAAAGCAGATGAACGGCGGATCAGGCGATTCACCTTCCGCGAAATGGTCATACGCAAAAGGGATCTTCAATTCCGCCAGCATCTGCATCACTTCTTCATGCGTCATCCTTCTTCCTCCCGATCTCTATGATGCATTCGGCAGCATGACGGCAGACCGGACAGTTATAGGGATAGCCGCGGCATTTCTCGCCTCTTCTGGTGCTGTAGTAGATCAGCACACCAAACACAGCGATCCCGATAGCAATAACGAACAACAAAAGAATGATCTCCATATCACTAACCGCCCTTCTGTAAATCCCTCTCGATATCCCTTGTCAGCTGCTCGATGCCCGCCTGTTCTGCAGGAGCGATATGCGGAAAAGCCCTTGTCCTTCCGCCGCCCCGTTTTGCATGACCAAACTCCAAAAGATGCGTCAGCTGATACCTCTTGGAATGCACCACGATCTGGATGGAATCGGATGTTTCCCTGGTCTTCTTGATTGCCCAGCTTTTGGAATACTTCCCGGTCTTCTTCGGAGCCGTGCTTTCGATCTGCTGCTTCACAGTCTTACCGGCCTTTTGGACATCCGCCTTCAGGTCATCCACCGCAAGCTTTGCATATTCCTCCATGCCCTTCATAACGGTATCCGCCAGCTGATCTATCTTTATCGTCTGACTCATCGCCGCTCCTTCCTGCAGGTAAACTTCAGCGACCGTTTCCTGAAATTCATATGGTCAATGTTCTCGATGTTATAAAACTCACCCATAAACATCACCCTGAATCCTGTGGAAGTGATCGCAGCCGCCTTCGCACAATACCGGACCGTAACGGTCATGGAAGCTTCCTCAACCGTAGTACCGGCAACCTGCTCTTCCTTGGAACTTGCCATGCCTTCACCGCCGATCGTCGCAAAGCAGGTATAGTAATCTATCCAGCCATTCTTATGATTTCCGTACTTGTCTGTCACGGCCTCATTCTTCTGGAACGTCACCTTTGACCGTAAAGCTGCCACATCCATCAGAATCCCTCCTTCCGACTTCCAAATAACAAAGCCCTCAGAGTCAGATCCAAGGCATGGTGGTCAGCCTCTTCCCGGTGTTCGTACAGGTAAGCCACCGTGAACATCACGGCGATCTTCCCGTTCGGACAGTCAGCCAGATCATTCTCATCATCCGTCCGCAGGATATCCATGCACTGCTTCACGCCTGCTGTTATGAAGTTTTCCAGCAAAGAATCATCATCCTCGAAATCGATCCTCAGATAATTCTTCATCTCATCCACAGTCACGATCATCTGACATCACCTCACAATAAGGGCGGCAGATTACTCCGCCGCCCCATACTTCTTACGCAGGCTCCACAATCTTGATCTTGTAAGCCGTTTCAGCATACCCGTCAGTCCACAGAGTGAAGTTATCAACGGATCTCTCCGTGTTATCACCTGCAAGCACAAGGTCAGCCGCAACCCAGCGGACAAAATATCCCGCTGAAAGATCACAGGCCGTTGCCTCAGCGACATCCTCATCACCCATGGCAGAACCGTTGTAGTACAATCCTGTAATCGGAGAGATACCGACACCAAGACCGATACCCAGCCACTTGTGAACGCCCCAGCCATTGCCACCATCAAAATCCTTAAGGTTCTTCACCTTATCGGATAATGTGATCGAGATCTCATGGGTATCGTTATCCACCGCAACACTGGAAATCTTGCCGGTGTTATACTGGCGATCCGCATGACCGGAAACGCTGTCCGTTACCGCCGCATACTGCATGGTGAAAGCATCGCCCACCATAAGTCCGGCATTCTTCAGATTCGTAATCAGCGTGTTCAAAGTTACGCGGACTTTCGCAGCTGAATCACTGGTCACATCAGCCGTGCTCATATTCGGAAGCAGGCCGTTGTCATATACGATCTTTCCTCCGATATGGGTGACCTCGCCGCCCTGTTCCGTATAATTCTTTGCGTTGTATTCGCTCATCTCAAACCTCCATATCCGGGCTGCCGCTTTTCACACGGCAGCCCCATTGTCTGCTATCCTTACGCCTTCATCTTCAGGAGCTTGATGCCTTCAGGAAGGATTACCTTGCCGTCAACACGCTCGGTTGCGACAAAGCCAACCTGTCCGTTAGTGCTGTAAAGCTCATTGAGTCTCTGTACGGTCCTGCCGGAACGGTCAGCGATCCAGTAATTCTTGAAATCACCGAACGCAACAGAGAAAGCACCTGCTTCCATCTGCGGTACATAAGGACTGGTATAAAGGTCATAGCCCAGGAGCTTGTCCGGCTCGCCTGCCTGAAGGGAAGGCTGCCAGAGATAAACGCCGTTGCCGTCCTTCAGCTTCCTGATTGCGGAAATAGTCGCGTCATTCGCAAGGAACTTCGCGTTTCTGCGGTAAGGACTCTTCAGCGCATAGACAAGGCTGATAAGCTCATCCGCAGTCACAGCGGTAGAAGACGCGGCAGTCACGCCCACCTGTCCGCCGTTCGCGGTAAAGATACCCGTAGGCTGACCGGTTCCAGTACCCACGCAGAACGCCTCTTCCTCAGCGATACCGAACGCCCTCGCAAACTCATTGGCGATATAGCTTTCCAGATCGAACATGGAATCCTGCAGAAGCTCAATGGAAACCTTCACAAGATCCGTAAGCTTAAACGCATCAATGGTCTTCTGGTCGAAAGAAGGATCGCTCTCGGTATAAGCGCCATTCTCAGCCGTCCACTTAGCCTCGGAGTGGGTAGCCGCAACCGGGATCTTTCTTTCAGCACTTGTGGTAATGACCTTCGCAAGGCCTCTCACCACGTTCGCCTCATCCAGTCCCATCACGATCTGTCTCTCAAACTCTTCCGGCACAAGGTAGCCGCCGTCCGCCTGCACGCCCTCGGAAAGAACGTTATGCACAAGCCTCTTTCCACGGAGATGAGCGCCGAAATCTTCCTTGTAGGCATTGGAAGCACGCCCGGTCTTCTCATCCGGCTTCTGCATCGCAGGTCTTCCGGTAAGAGGCATATTCACAGGCTTATTGAACTCAGCCTCCCTTGCCTCGGCTCTCTGCTGACGGTCGATAGCCGCAGTCAGATCCTCGATCTCCTGCTCCATACGGCTGTAAGTCGCGTTATCCTCCGCAGACAGAACGCCGTTTTCATTCTCGTGGGTATCCACAAAGTTCTTCGCAGTTTCCCACACCTTCGCTCTCTTCTCGATCATTTCTTTGATAGTCATAGGTTTTATCCTCCCTTAAATGAATCTCTTGATAAAATTCAAGCGTTCCCTGATCTCATCGCAGGAACGCCCGTTATCAGTTACCTGTTCAGTTTCTGTTGCACCGGAAGAGCTTTCCGGGGCCTTGATATGACACCTCGCCGCAATCTTGTCCATCAGCGAATTTGTCACCGCCGCCCTGGAATAGAGCATCGACACATCCGGTACTTCCAGATCCTCGGCCGCATCCTGCCTCTGCAGAATGTCGTCCGCGAAACCAAGCTCCACCGCCTTGTGCGCATCCATCCAGGTCTCCGCATCCATCAAGTGCGAAATCTTTGTCCGGCTCATGCCGGTCTTGATCTCATAAGCGTTCATGATGGATTCCTTCACCTCAGCCAGCATGTTGATCGCCTTCTGCATCTCCGCCGTATCACCAAACGCAATGGTCGCCGGATTATGGATCATCATCATGGACACGGGACTCACAAGAACCTTCGTCCCCGCCATTGCGATCACGCTTGCCGCTGATGCCGCAATGCCATCGATCTTCACCGTGACATCGCCCTTATAGTCCATCAGCATGTTATAGATCTGAGCCGCTGCCACGCAGTCGCCGCCCGGACTGTTAATCCAGACCGTGATGTTTCCTGTTCCGGCATTCAGTTCTTCTCTAAAAAGAGCCGGTGTGACATCATCGTCAAACCAGCTCTCTTCTGCTATGGTTCCATTAAGGAAAAGCACTCTCTCATTGACCTCTTCGCCTGAAGCCTGGTCTCTGATCTTCCTGCTTTTCCAGTTCCAAAACTTCTTCATCGGAATCTCCTTCCTCCTTCCCGTTATTACCTGTCGCAAATATCCCAGCATCCTCCAGCTTCGTCATATTTCCATTGATTAGGTACAGATCACCGCCCTGCTCCGCCGGGATCCTGTCCAGGTTCTCCAGCTCACGGATATCGTTTGCGGACATCCAGCCGTTCTGCCTGGCTGTTGCGTAGCCGTTCATCCTGCTCTGATAATCTCCACGGAGCAAACCATCCACATTGAACTTGAAGAAGTATTTCTTCTTCTCATCCGGAGTCAGCAAGGCTCTCACCATTGCCTGCTCCCAACGGCTCACCCAGGGATCAAGCGTGTACTTCACAAACTCCAGCGACTGCTGCTCAATGTTGTTGAAGCTGGACTTCTCCAAATCCCCGATCATATGAGGCGGCACACGGAAGATCCTCGCGATTTCATCAATCTGGAACTTCCTTGTCTCCAGGAACTGAGCCTGCTCCGGTGAAATGGAAATCGGCGTGTACTTCATTCCTTCTTCCAAAACAGCAATCTTATTCGCATTGCCGCTTCCTCCGAAGGTTGCCTGCCAGCTTTCCCTCACCTTGCTCGGATCCTTAATTGTTCCCGGATGCTCCAGCACACCGGAAGGGGCCGCGCCATTTGCAAAGAACTTGCTGCCATACTCTTCCGTAGCGATTGCCAGGCCGATCGCATTCTTCGCCATTGCAATCGGCGAATACCCAACCAGACCGTCAAAGCCAAGTCCCGGAATATGAAGCACATCATGAGGCTGAAGCCTCACGGTTCTTCCAACCTTATTGGTACCTTTCCTGCCGTCCACATCGTCCGAATCATAAACGGTGTATTCGTAATAAAGCCTTCCGTGCTCATCACGATCCACCTTCATCCGATCCGGCATCAGCGGATACAGAGCCACAACTTCACCCTTGCCGTTTCGGATGATCTGACTGTAGGCATTGCCCCACAGGAGCAAATGTGTCATCAGAGTCTCCCGGAAAATAAAGGATGTCATCTCCGGATTCGGCTCATCATGGAGCAAAAAATAAAGCGGATGTTCCACCGCTTTCTCCTTACCGCCATCATCGGTATATCTGTAAAATTGTAATGGCAGGCTTGCCACCGCCTCCGACAGGATCCTTACGCAGCAGTACACCGCCGTCATCTGCATCGCAGACCGTTCCGTCACGTACTTACCGGAAGCTGTCCCGCCTAAGAAGAACGAATACGAACTTCCTGCCGTCCTGTCTGTGGGCTTATCCCTGCTCCGAAATAAACCGCTCAGTATTCCCATACCTAGTCCCTCCTTCATATGCCTGGTTCAAGGCTCCCCTGATCACAAGGAAACCGATCACTGATAAAATCAACATTTCTCTATCCTCAGAAAACTAAGAGGCCCCTGGTATCATAAACAGATTCCTCTTTTTCGTTTCCACATCTTATCGCCCTGTCCAGAGCCATGATCATTGCAATGGCACCGTCAATCTTCTCCGTGGACTTCGCTTTATCCGCTTTGATATTGCCTGCCGGATCCGTCCGGATATAAATGTTATCCATGTTCCACCTGAGAACCGGATGACCGCCGTGGGCGATCTTCTGCTCCAACACCAGCCTCATCAATTCTTTGGTCGGCGGAGACATCGAAGCAAAACCCTGACCGAAAGGAACCACCGTGAATCCCATTCCTTCCAGATCCTGCGATAACTGCGTTGCTCCCCACCTGTCATAAGCGATCTCCCGGATGTAGAACCTCTCACCCAGCCGCTCAATGAACTTCTCGATATATGCGTAATGGACCACGTTTCCTTCCGTTGTTTCCAGAAAGTCTTTCCTCTCCCAGACATCATAAGGAACATGATCACGCTTCACTCTCAGATCCAGTGTTTCCTCCGGAACCCAGAAGTAAGGAAGCACAATGTACTTATCCTCTTCATCCACCGGCGGAAATACCAGGGCAAACGCCGTCAAGTCGGTCGTACTGGATAAGTCCAGACCGCCATAACAGACACGCCCTTCCAACTCTTCCACATCCACAGGAAAAGCGCAGGCATCCCATTTCTCCATCGGCATCCATCTGACCGCCTGCTTCACCCATTGGTTCAGCCTCAGCTGCCGGAAGGAGTTTTCTTCTCCCGGATTCTGCTTTGCCGATTCACAGGCCGCCTTCACCTTGTCGATACCCACCGTTATATCCAAAGAGGGATTCGCCTTCTTCCAGACTTTCGGATCCGTCCAGTCATCAGATTCATCTGCGCCATAGATCACCGGATAAAAAGTCGGATCGATCTTGCGCCCTTCCAGAATATCCTTCGCCTTCTGATGTGTTTCATAACAGATGCTGTTTGTATCCGTCCCGGCAGTCGTGATCAGAAAATACAAAGGCTGCATCCTGGCATCGCCAGAACCCTTCGTCATTACATCAAAAAGCTTCCTGTTCGGCTGCGTATGAAGTTCGTCAAACACAACCCCGTGGATATTGAAGCCATGCTTTGAATATGCTTCCGCGGACAGCACCTGATAAAAGCTGTTGGTCGGCTGGAAGATGATCCTCTTTTGGGAAGCCAGGATCTTCACCCTCTTATTCAGAGCCGGACACATCCTGACCATATCCGCAGCCACCTCAAATACAATGGACGCCTGCTGCCGGTCAGCCGCACATCCATAAACCTCGGCTCTTTCTTCTCCATCTCCACAGCACAAGAGCAGAGCCACCGCCGCAGCCAGTTCTGACTTACCCTGCTTCTTCGGGATCTCGATATACGCCGTATTGAACTGCCGGTATCCATTCGGCTTCATGGTTCCAAACACATCTCGGATGATCTGTTCCTGCCAGTCGATCAACTCAAAAGGCTTTCCCGCCCAGGTTCCTTTTGTGTGGCAAAGGCACTGGATGAAGTTCACCGCAAAATCCGCAGCATCTTTGTCATAGACAGAATCCTTCGCCTTGAACTTTGTCGGTTTATATTTCTTCAGCTTCCGCATCTTCAATCCGCATCACCACCTTTAAGCCACTGCCTGTATACCTGCTCGGAGATCTTCGCCATCATCACCGGCGGAACACTCATGCCGCAAATATACTGGACGCTCTGATCCATAAAGTCATAATCCTGCGGAAATGTCTGGCAGCTGATAATATCCTTATCCGTCAATAGCAATCCATCACACATGCGGTATAGACTGCTGCCGGAAACAATGGTATATGCAGGCTCATCATCGGACAGGATCGGAGTGGTAAATCCGCTATTCTTTTTTCGTCTAACCCTGGCATTGATATCCGCAATACACCGATCAGAAGGAATGCGATACTTCAGCAATTTTGCCTGAAGGCTGTTCTCATCCATCGGCTTTCCATATGGTTCCCGGACATCACCGAAAGGAATCTGTTTTGAATTAAAGTTCATCACAAGCTTCGGATAATCCAGATCCTTCCTGTGTGCGATAAAGAAAACCCTCTCTCGCTTTTGCGGAACTCCCATCCTTGCAGCATTGAACAGAAAAATCTGAACATCATATCCGGCATCATCAAAAGCCTTGATAATTTGATTCACCCAGCCTTTAGCGTTGCCGGTAATCAGGCCTTTCACATTTTCCGCAATCACAACCTTCGGCTGTAATCTCTTGGCAACCTGGATAAAGAAAAAGAACAGGTCATCCAGCCTCTGCTTTGCCTGTCCCTCCCGGAATACCTTCTCTGTATTCCAGCCTTCTTCCCTGACTCCCGCCGTAGAGAACACAGAGCAGGGCGGCGAACCGTCCAGCACATCCATGTGGAATAACTCTTCCGGAATCTTTTCATCCGGCAACTTCAGGAAATCCCTGATATCCATCAAGAATGAATGCTTCGGATGATTATTCTGCTTATAGACCTTCATCATATCGGGATCGATCTCGCAGTTTCCCATGACATCAAATCCCGCAAGCTTATATCCCATTGAGGAACCGCCGCCGCAGGAGAAACAGGAAAACACGGTATGACCATGCTTCGGCCTCTTTTCCAGATCGGATAGATTCCATTTCCACGGAAACTCAGTTGAACCGGAAACCGCAGTTCGGGCATTCGTATTTGAACTCTTCATCCCCAAACACCTCCGCATCTATTTCCGTGGTGCCGGTCAGTTCCTTCTCAGAACCGCCGCTGCCGTCACCATCCACAGGCAGTATTTCCGCCATACCAAAAAAGTCGAACCCTTCCAGATCAAGTCCTTCCAGTTCGACTTCCAACTTCATGAGATCCCATGTAGCCTTTTCCCCGGTCTTGTTATCCAGGAACCGGTATTTCTTCTTCTGTTCCTCGGTCAACCCGTCACAGATCAGGCATTCCACATCATCCATCCCAAGAGCGACCAGAGCCTTGTATCTGGTATGGCCTGCGATGATCACATGATCTTCGTCAACGATGATCGGCGTGATATAGGAACACTGCCGGATGCTTTCCGCAACGGCATTCACCGCATCATCGTTTTTTCTCGGATTATTCTTGTATGGCTCAATCTCAGCCAGCTTTAATTTCTGTAGCTTCATACCTCGAACACCTCCCCGCAGCACGGACAGGTCATCGTCTTAGGACCCGTCTCTTCCGATTCATCATCAGGAAGCGCGGTCTCAGGCTGTCCGAAATCATATCCTTGAAAATCCACATCGCATAATTCCGCGGAAAGCTTCTTCTGATCCCAGGAAGCCATTTCAGCGGTCTTATTGTCATACAAACGATATTTCTTTTTCTGTTCCTCTGTCAGATCGGAGGCAATCACAACCTCGCATTCCTTATATCCCAGCTTTTTCAGGGCCTTATACCTTGTATGCCCCGCCAGGATCACCCCGTCCTCGTCAATGACGATTGGCGCGATGTAGGAACACTGCCTGATACTCTCCACAACATCGTCCACCGCCTCATCATTGATCCTCGGATTGTTCTCATAAGGCTTCAATTCCGACAGCTTTTTCTTCACATATTTCATCGAAACCCTCCTATTTCTTCCTTGCCGATAACAAATGCTCCATCAGGTCATCGTGCGGATTCGCACCGCCATACTCCACAGAGCAGTTTTCCTTCACAATCTGATATATCTGGTACCAGCACTGGTTCACCTGCTTCAGATAATTCTGGCTCATCGTCACATACGGAGAAGTTATCGCCGCCCCCGTGGTCGGATGCTTCGCCAGAAATCCGTATTCCGATATGCAGGTCTCGCACTGTACCCATCTGGATACCGACATCGCGTACTGTTCGATCAGTTGAGTGTTCACCAGCCGGTCGCACCCTCTTTCCTTCAGCCAGAGGAAAGTGCTTTTGAACACATCCTCTGCGCAAAGGTCAATGCCGCTTTTCTGAGCAGCTTTCAGAAAATCCTTCACCGGCGGCACATCCTCGCCGGTTATGTCCTCAGGCTCCGGAAGGTCAATGACCGTTGCCGCAAGCCCGCTGTCGATCTTTTCCGCCAGGGCTTTTGATTTCCTGCCGGAACCGACCCTTGCGCCCCCGCGCATAGTCCCGTCTTTGGCCATCTTCCTTCACCTCAATTCCCTGCAGGGGTTAATACCCCGTTTGATTTCTTCTTTTTGTGCGTGTGACCCCCGCGCCGTTCCCTGGAGAATATACGCGCGGGGATTTTCACTCCCCCTCCGGTCTCTTTCCCCACCGGTCTCCCCGCTCCGCGTGTATGCGTGAGTGACACGACTTGCACAGCGCGATCAGGTTGCTCCTATCGTGCGTGCCACCTTCACTCAGCGGCTTCTTATGATGGATCTCTTCCGTAGGTACTATCACTCCACGCTCGAAGCACAGCTCACAGAACGGATGCTCCGCAGCATACTTGTCACGGATCCTTTTCCACGCTCTCCCGTAACGCCTCTTTGTCCGGGGATCACGCCCATACTTTTCATACTCACGGTTCACTTGTGCTTGGTGTTCCGGGCAGTACCTCCCATCCGTCAGGTTGGGACAGCCCGGATAAGCGCACGGCTTCTTCGGTTTCCTCGGCATCTGTCCACCTTCCTTCCCATAGAAAAAGCCGCCACGGTTTTTCCTCCGCAACGGCTTCCTCATCTTTCACTTTTGCCATCTTAACAATATCACATAGGCTTACTGTATCGAACTTGATTTTACTGTATTGTTTCCGGAATCTTGATTTCATCCAGCGCATTCCGGTGTAAGCGGAATACATTGTCGATACCGTACCCAAGCTCGATAGCGATCTCTTCCCATCTCATATAGGACAGGTACCTAAGTTCCAATATCGTCTGAAGCTCCGTACTCTCCACAGCCTTTATCCTGCGGATGATATCCTTCTTCAGTTCCACCAGTTTTATCATGTCTTGGTTGATCTCCGTTTCCAGTTCGATGATCTGGATCACGGCGTCCTCCAAACGGGAATGACCCTTGTTTGGATTTCTCGGCATATCCGAATATGTCACGGTCGCCTTCGTCGCCAGGTCATGAAGATCCTCAATCTGCCCCAGCTTGCTCTCTATCCTCTGGTTTAATCCAAAAGCCTGTGATAAATATTTCTTGGCTTCCTGTTGATGTCTGTTCATAAACTACCTCCGATCGGATTTATTTTTCTTCCCTCGGATCGACTCTGATTGTCTCACTTCTTCCTGAAGCCTCCGGATCAGGTACTCCCCGTCCACGGATGTTAATTGGCTGTACCAGCCGGAACGGAAAAACCTCTCGATCTCCAAAGCCTCATTTATGGCATCCCTGTTCCTCGGATGCGCCTTTATCTTCTTCAGCGCCACCCTGTAATCCGTGACCGCCTGAAGGATGATCGCGTTGGCAAGTCTCTCATACGGATCCTCAGCCAGATTCTTATTTCCCGCCATAGGCACTTACCTCCGCTTTCACGGCATCGATCAGTGCCGACTGCGTATGGTCTTTCATTTCCAGCACCTTCAGGATTCTTTCATCCACGGTACCGGCAGTAATGATATGGATCACGGTAACTGTCCCGGAAGTCTGACCCTGACGCCATAATCTGGCTATCGTCTGCTGATACAGTTCCAGACTCCATGTGATACCGAACCATACAATCACATTTCCGCCTGATTGCAGGTTCAGCCCGTGACCAACGGAAGCGGGATGTATCAAACCGACCTGAAGCTCTTTTGCATTCCACTTTTCAATACTCTTGTCGGAATCCAGCTTCTCATAAACGACCTTCAGCTTATTCAGCCTCTCGATGATCCTTGCAAGGTCATGTTTGAACCAATACGCCACCAGAATCGGCTTACCGTTTGCGGATTCGATCAGATCCTCCAAGGCATCCAGCTTTCTCTCATGGAAAGCATTCACGGAACCATCGTCATCATAAATAGCCCCGTTAGACAGCTGACACAGCTTCCCGGATAAGGAAGCAGCGTTCGCAGCCGTGATCTCGCCTCCCGGAAGCTGTAAAACCAGCTCATCCTTCATTTCCTCGTACTTTTCACGCTCATCTTCATCCAGATAGACCCTGTATTCCGTACTCAGAAGCTCCGGCATATCCAAATAGTCCGTCGCTTTCATGGAAATGGTGATATCGGAGATCTTGTCGTAAATCCTCTCTTCAGCACCCGGCAGAAGCTTATAGGAATACACGATCGGACCGTTCACCCTGTCAGGCTTGAAATAGTTGACCCTGTACTGGCTGATAAACCTTCCAAGGCGTTCTCCCATGTCCAGAACCTTGAACTCCGCGAATAAATCCATCAAACCGTTTGAAGAAGGTGTTCCAGTCAGCCCTACAATGCGCCGGATCTTCGGTCTTACCTTCATAAGCGCCTTGAACCTCTTCGCCTGCCAGTTCTTAAAGGAAGAAAGTTCGTCCACGACCACCATGTCATAATCAAACGGCAGGCCGCTTTCCTCGATCAGCCAGGGGACATTCTCACGGTTGATAATGTAGATATCCGCATCCGCCTTTAATGCCACCAGCCTCTCCGCAGCCGTTCCGACCGCTATGGAATACCGGATACCGTTCAGGTGATCCCACTTTTTGATCTCATCGGACCATGTATTTCTTGCGACCCTCAGCGGCGCTATGATCAGAACCTTCGCTACCTCAAAACTGTCATACATCAGCTCATTCAGCGCGGATAACACAATGCTCGTCTTACCCATACCCATATCAAGCAGTATTGCGGCGATCGGATTCCTCTTTATGAACTCGATCGCATATTTCTGATATTCATGTGGCTTGTATCTCATCTAAAATCCCTCCGATTTGCTCGATCCCATCAAGTATGTATGTGTGGAATCCCAGTTTTTCCAATAATCTATGTCTCGAAACCTGCAAGGCTCTCGGCTTCTCGCCAGGTGCCTTCACTTCCACTAATCCGAAATGCTTACCCGGCAGGAAGACTAATCTGTCCGGCACCCCGTCAAATCCCGGCGACACCCACTTAGGACAGATGCCGCCGCGCCTCTTAACCTCTTGCACAAGTCTCCGTTCTATGGTTTTTTCCCTCATTGCCAATCCTCCATCACACTACCGGTGACAGGTGGTGACAGGCATTTCATAAACCCTCTATATAAGGATTCTCAGCCTTAAAAATCGCCTATACGGGGTTTTAGAATAACCTGTCACCGACCGTCACCCTTACAGGAAATCCTGACCCTCTTTGAGCTTCAAACCATAGAAAAATGCGCCTTTCTTGGTCTTACGCTTGCTGAACCCTGCATTTTCCAGAGCGGAATTAAAATCACCGTTTTGTCTCGTAAACTCGCCGTTCTGGACAGCGTATGCCCTGTATGCCTGATACAACTCCCCGGACTTTTCCGTATAGGAAGCATCCACGTCACAGCACTCGCTGATAAAATGCCCCAGCCAGTCGTTCTCTTCGCGGTATGCGTTGATCGCATCCTGTACGCACTTCGGAAGCCTGGTCTTGAACCCTGCATCAATCGCCTTCTTCGCGCCTTCGATCACCCACTTCAGGATGTAGCCGCCGGCCTTCTCATAAAGGAAATCCGCATAATTCTTGATGTCGCTGTCACCGACGATCTTCGCATTGAAGGGGATTACGATCAGCCTGCGCCAGATACCGTCATCATTAGCCCCGACCTTAGGAAGATGGTTGGTATAAAGGACCAGCGTGTGGCTCGGAACGAATGCAAACGGCGCCTTGTACTTCTTTTCAGCGAAAATCTCATCCGTAGAGCAAAGCTGCTTCACCACCGCGGTATTGAGCCTCATTCCTTCTTCCATCTCGGAAGCGATGATCAGACGCTTACCCTTAAGCTCCGCCATTTCCGGCTTCACATTCCTCTTGCATCCGACCGTCAAGGTCTCCGCCGACAGCTTGCCGCTGTAGGTGCCAAGCACCCGTGAGATCGTGTTCCAGAACGTGGACTTGCCGTTGGCCCCGTTACCGTAAGCGATAATGAGATGTTCCTGATAAACCTTGCCGACCGCCGCCATTCCAACGACCATCTGCACATACTCGATCAGTTCCGTATCCCCGCCGAAAAACAGTTCCAGGCACTGATCCCACAGTTCCTTCCCATCATCTGACGGAGAAACATTCGTGATCTTCGTGATCAGGTCTTCCGGGTTATGCGGCTGCTCGCCTGCGATGCCTTTTGACAGGTCATATGTCGCATACGGCGTATTGAGCAGGTTTTCATCCTTATCCAGATCAGACACGCTCACCGCCAGCATCGGCTTCGCCGCATTCAGGGCGGACACAACATATTTGTAATCCCGTCTCTTCATGACGAACGCCAGATAAGTCTTCGCGCCCATCAGCATGAACAGAAGCTTCAGGTTGTCGGTATCCACCGCCTTTTCAAGCGTCTTGCCGCCTGCCTTGATCGCCGCTTCATCTACGCCTGCTGCCAATAGTGCCTTCTTGGCGGTCTCCACATATTCCAGTGCATCCGCAAGCTGCAGATCCAGGAACTCTTCCATAGCACCGACCGCAAGCTGTCTCTCTTCGATCCAGGCGTCGCCGTCATACCTGAGATAATCCGTCGCATCCGAATACCTGAGTTCTTCGCCGTATTCCTTTGTCAGCATCTTCGCCTGGCCGATATCCGAATAATCCTCCGGCTTTAAGCAGCCCGCCTTAAAATCTTCGTTATATTCATCCGGCTGCACATATCCCGGCTGAGTCTTCACCTTGTTCCTGTAGAACTTCAACGCCGAATACCAGATGGTCTTCAGTTCTTCATTCTCCAAAGGCGGATCACACTTCGCCGCTTCATCCAGGAACACCTGCTTTGCCTTTTCCGTCTCTCCGAACCTCTTCAGCGCCCGTCCTGCGAAATGGGAAAGTGTCTTATTCCTTGTCCCCTGCATAATGGCGCCGCCGGTATAACCGCTTCCGGTCTCAGGCTCTTCATCCTCAGGCTCAGGATCCACTTCTTCATCGATCGTCACCCAGCCTTCATGCCAGACAACCTCATCCGGATCGGACCCGAAAATGAACCTCGCCGCATCCAGCGCGTTGTCATCGAAAAACGGATAAGCCTTCTGTATCGCCCTCTTGACCGCCGCATAATGCTCGGCGTCTTCCGTCTCTTCAATCGGGAAGTAAACATGGAACTTCGGTCTCGCAGCCCTGCCGTCTTTTTCTTTCATATGATTCCTGCTTGGCGCCGCTGCATAACTGACCTCTTCAAAGAGCGTTTCCAGCTTCTCGAAGGTGATCCATTCGGCAGGATCGTCGGAGTGATCGTTATCACAATCCATGACGATGACATTTGACTTCAGGAAATTACTGATATTGCGGTAGTCCTTCCTGAACTCCCCGCACACATGGTCAAAACGGACCGCGTCCTTCAGTGCTTCCCCTGTCGTGATCTCTTTCCTGTTCGGATACACGCAGTTCTTAGCGTCCGCAGTCACGTTTGCCGTCTGTAAAACAAAAAACATATCTCTGCCTCCTGTTATCTGCTTATTAAATTGGTTGCTGTCCGTATCTGCTCTATGACCCTCAATGGAACCACCCCTTCCCTGCGAAGTAGTAAAGCCAAACCTGGCTTTCTGAAGGTCTAGGTATGAGTCCGGGCAGTTTTCCGATTTTTTCAGAACTTTTTTCAAAAGTTTTCGCGTGAGGCAGAACCGCTTCCTTTTATAAAGAAAAATCCGACCATCCCCGGCCGGAAATTTTTTTGCCCGAAAATCGGAAAACCCGTTCATCTCATACCTAGACCTCCGAAAGATGCAGATACCGATCGGCTCCAAAATTTTTTTCAGGAAAAATCGGAAAACAGCACTTTCTCATACCTAGACCACCAGAACAGGGAAACGGAGGTGCAACGATGAACGACAGAACTATTGATTAAGCCGCCCCGGTAATCACTGAGGCGGCAGACACGAACCTTGATAACCAAATATTCAGAAATAAGGAGAATGACAACATGAGCAAAATGAGCGAATTGTCACAGGTCCTGGATGATCTCATCTCCTGTGGCGAAAAGATGATTCAGACGGCAAATGCCATTAAGGAATGCTTTTCAGAGGATTCCGCTCCCGCTGCAGAGCCTAAGAAGAAGCCTGCAAAGAAGGAAGCGAAAGCCCCGGAACCGGAAACACCTTCCTACTCCAAGGAAGACGTCAGAGCCCTTCTTGCCGCAAAGGCAAACGAAGCCGGCGGACAGTTCAAGTCTCAGGTTAAAGCCATCGTAAAGAAATACGCGGACGGCGGAAGCCTCACGGACGTTCCCGCGGAAAGCTACCCGGCACTCGTGAAGGAAGTGGAGGGATTAAAAGATGCCTAGACACGCATACCTCTCCGCCTCAGCTTCCCACAGGTGGCTCTCATGCCCGCCATCGGCAAAGCTATGTGCGGAGATCAATGACGAAGCTTCTCCATATGCCCAGCAAGGCACCGATGCCCATGAGCTGTGTGAGTACAAAGTTCTTCATGCGTTAGGCCAGGATATAAAAGACCCGACGGAGAACCTGGATTTCTTCGATACCGAAATGGACGATTGCACCGATGAATACTGTTCCTACGTTATGGAGCAGTACGAAAAGGCAAAGCAGTTATGCAAGGATCCGCAGGTTTTGGTAGAGCAGAGGCTGGACTTCTCCAAGTGGGTACCGGACGGTTTCGGAACCGGCGACTGTCTCATCATAGCGGACAAAGTCCTTCAGATCATAGATTTCAAATATGGTCTTGGAATCTTGGTGGAAGCTGAGAACAATCCGCAGATGATGTGTTACGCCCTCGGAGCCCTGGACACCTACGACGGGATCTATGACATCGAATCCATAGAGATGACGATCTTCCAGCCAAGGCGTGAGAACATCAGCACCTTCACGATAAGCAAGGAAGACCTGCTTACATGGGCGGAAGAAATCCTGAAGCCCACCGCAGAGCTCGCCTATAACGGCGAAGGCGAATTTACCGCCGGCGACCATTGCCAGTTCTGCAAGGTCAAGGCAACCTGCCGCAAAAGGGCTGAGTACAACATGGAGCTTGCAGCTTACGATTTTCAGCAGCCTGCGACCCTGGATGAAACAGAGATAGCAGCCATCCTTCCCCGGATTGATGATCTGGTGGCATGGGCGGGCGATATCAAGGAATACGCACTCCAGCAGGCGATCAGCGGAACAGAGTATCCCGGATTCAAGGTAGTTGAAGGCAGATCGATCAGGAAATACACGGATGAGGCAGCAGTCGCTTCCGCCGTGACAGATGCCGGATACGACCCTTATGAGAAAAAGGTACTCGGAATCACAGCAATGACTTCCCTTCTCGGGAAGAAGAAATTTGAAGAACTTCTCGGCGGAATGATCATGAAACCGCCTGGAAAACCGACACTTGTGCCTGAGTCAGACAAAAGACCGGCACTGAATACAGCCAAAGATGATTTTAGCGAAGAATAAGGAGGAAAAAATCATGGCAAACAAAGTATCTATCCCTACCAAAGTTATCACCGGAGTCAATACCAGATGGTCCTATGCCAATGTCTGGGATCCGAAGAGCATCAACGGAGGAGCGCCTAAGTACAGCGTCTCCCTTATCATCCCGAAGTCCGACACCGCTACCATCGCAAAGATCAAGGCCGCCATCGAAGCCGCCTATGAGGAAGGCCAGAGCAAGCTTAAGGGCAACGGCAAGTCCGTCCCTGCACTCTCCGCCATCAAGACACCTCTCCGCGACGGCGATCTGGAAAGACCGGATGATGAGGCTTACAAGAACGCCTACTTCATCAACGCCAACAGTGCAACGGCTCCCGGAATCGTGGATGCTGACAGGAACCCTATCCTTGAACGCTCCGAAGTCTATTCCGGCGTGTACGGCAGGGCTTCCATCAACCTGTACGCTTTCAACAGCAACGGGAACAAGGGAATCGCCTGCGGTCTGAACAACCTTCAGAAGATCCGCGACGGCGAACCCCTCGGAGGCAAGTCCAGAGCTGAGGACGACTTCGCGACCGTGGATGATGAGGATGATTTCCTCGACTAACTGACAACCTAAGCAGGTGGCGGCATTACCGCCGCTGCCTGCGACAATCAAAGAAAGAGAGGCATTTATCATGGAATTTGCAAATAGCGTAGTAACTTTAATCGGCAACATTTTCAGCTGTGCCCTTATTCTGACTTTCCTTATCGGGCTGATCTTCGCGATACGCTTCATGCTTCAGGTCAAGAAGCAGGACAAGGAAGAATATGAGCGCAAGAAGAAAAAGGACGAACTCGACTACAAGGAGACAGAACTTCGATACCAGAAGCTCCTTGACGACAGGCACTAAACCTATGAGGGTGGCGGCATTGCTGCCGCCCTCTTTTCACAAGGAGGATAACATGAACACAGAAAATATCATCGATATAGCAATCAACTTCAATGACCCGGAATGGATCCTGAAGCATATCACAATAGCCCTTCAGCGCACCTCGGATGCGGATTTTGTCAAAAGGCCATGCGACCTTGAAGGAATCGAACAGTACCTGATCGTAAGAGGCGAACAGGATGATGCCTGCTATTCCGCAAAGGTAACATCCGCACTTCTCTCCAATGCGGGAATTGACGAAGATACCGCCTGGGAAAAGGCACTGGAAAACCTTTGTGCCGATACGCAGATCAAGAGCCTCGGTAAGATCCTCTCGGAGATGACCGGCGTCCCCTCTGAATGCGCTGAAGCCTCGACCATTAAATTCCATGTGATCACCAACTCGCAGAAATGCAAGGGTGCTTCAGCTATTATGAATCGGGAAATGCTCCGGGATTTTACCCAGAACTGCAGAACCAATATGCTCTTCGTCATCCCGTCATCGATCCATGAAATGATGATTGCGCCTTATGACAGCCGGTTCAAGCTGGAAGAGCTTTCAGCAATGGTCAAGGAAATCAATGAAACTCAGGTAGCACCTGAAGAAAGGCTGACCGATCGGGCATATATCCTCAGCCTCTAACAGAAAGGAAAACCAATGAAAGAATTGTCAATCGACTTAGAGACTTACAGCGACGTTGATATCTCCAAATGCGGTGCATACAAGTACGCTGAGTCTGAAAATTTTGAGATACTGCTCTTCGGTGTTTCCGTGGACGGTGAACCGGTCAAGGTATATGACCTTGCCTGCGGCGACACTATCCCGAAAGATATCCTTGCAGCACTATCTGACGATAGCGTAACAAAATGGGCTTTCAACGCCTCATTTGAGCGGATCTGTCTTTCCAACTGGCTGAAGCGACACCATCCGGAACACTTCTACGGATACAGCATCCCGGAAGACCCGGCTTCAAAATATCTGGATCCTTCAGCCTGGAAATGCACAATGATCTGGTCCGCATACATGGGACTTCCCCTCTCGCTGGAAGGAGTCGGCGCCGTCCTGAAATTGCAGGATCAAAAGCTGAAGGAAGGCAAAGACCTGATCCGGTATTTCTGTACCCCGTGCAAGCCTACAAAGGCAAACGGCGGACGCACCCGGAACCTTCCACAGCATGACAGCGAAAAATGGATCCGCTTCAAGGAATACAACCGCCGGGACGTGGAAGTGGAAATGGCGATAAAGAAACGCCTTGCAAAATACCCCGTCCCGGAACAGATATGGGATGAATATCATCTCGATCAGGAAATCAACGACAGGGGCATTGCCCTCAATATGACCGTGGTGGAAAACGCCATCGCCTTTGATGAACGCTCCCGCGAAGAACTGACCGTCGCTATGCAGGATATCACCAATCTTGATAATCCGAATAGCGTGCAGCAGATGAAGGAATGGCTCTCCGATAACGGAGTGGAAACGGAATCCCTGGACAAGAAAGCCGTGAAGGAGCTTATCAAAACAACGGATGAACAGGCGGTACAGGATGCTCTTATTCTCCGTCAGCAACTTGCCAAAAGCAGTGTGAAGAAATATCAGGCAATGCAGAACGCTGTCTGCAGAGACGGACGTGCCCACGGTATGTTCCAGTTCTACGGAGCGAACCGTTCCGGCAGATGGGCCGGTCGCCTGATACAGTTGCAGAACCTTCCGCAGAACCATCTCCCGGACTTGGAGCAGGCCAGACAGTATGTGATTGACGGAGATTATGAGATGCTGGATCTTCTTTATGATTCGGTTCCTTCAGTCCTATCAGAACTTATCAGAACCGCCTTCGTTCCCCGTCCCGGATACAAGTTCATTGTCAGCGACTTCTCGGCGATTGAAGCTAGAGTCCTTGCATATCTCGCCGGTGAAACTTGGCGTTCCAAAGTATTTGCGGAAGGAAAAGACATCTACTGTGCCTCAGCTTCTCAGATGTTCGGCGTGCCCGTGGAAAAACACGGCGTAAATAGTCACCTCAGGCAGAAGGGCAAGATTGCAGAATTGGCTCTCGGATATGGTGGTTCCGTCGGTGCCCTGATATCGATGGGTGCTCTCGAAATGGGTCTTCCGGAAGAAGACCTTCAGCCCCTTGTAAACGCCTGGCGCAGCTCCAATCCGATGATCACCGCCTTCTGGTGGGATGTTGACCGTGCCGTCAAGACGGCAATAACAAAACGGATCCCTATGGAAGTACGCGGTATCAAGTTCTTTTACAAGAGTGGAATGCTCTTCATCCAGCTTCCTTCAGGCCGCAGACTCTCTTATGTGAAGCCCCGCATCGGTGTCAATCAGTTCGGCGGAGAATCCGTCACCTATGAAGGTGTCGGCTCCACAAAGAAATGGGAACGCATTGAATCCTACGGGCCGAAATTCGTGGAGAATATCGTCCAAGCCATCAGCCGCGACATCCTCTGCTATGCTATGAAGACCCTCCGGCATTGCTTCATCGTCGGGCACGTCCATGATGAACTGATCATCGAATGCGATCCCCGCGTTGACCTGAAAGCCGTATGTGAGCAGATGGGCAGATCCCCGGACTGGATGCCTGACATCCTGCTTAGAGCAGACGGATACGAAACTGATTTTTATAAAAAAGACTGAAAAAGAGCCTCTTTCCAATCACGGAAGGAGGCTCCATCATTATATTTTTGCGAACTCTCTGAATATCTTCAGTAGTTCATTCCAGTATGGCGGATAATCATTGCTGCCGGAATATGATCTTTTTCGTTTATTTGTCAGACTTATATCCAAGCTCCACTGTGTTCCATCCAATACGCACGGATCAACAAAGCTCTTTTTCCACTCGTGCAAATACAGCTGACTATATAACGTATTAACTATCTTTTGCCATTTGGTAGGCGATATCTGGCGGTCATCCGGCAATTCATCATATGCAAGTGTCTTCTGAACTTTAACAACCGCACCCTTGTCATTTTTTCTTATCGTGATATCAGTGTATCCACCAAAAAAACCACCCACTGAAAACTTAATCGCCGTTACAACATCCCGGTAATCCTCTACCGTTTCAGTTTTCGGTGTCATCAGGATAGGTGCCGTTGCAAAATCCCTCTTGCAGTCATTACATTTTCTGGCCGGCATAGTTTCTACACGCTGACCATCAATCTCTACACTGCTTATACAACACCCGCCCAGAACCCACTTGCCTTCATCAAGCATCTTCTGCATTTCTTCACTGAATGCCGGATATCCATAAATGTATCTTGCGGTATTCTGGCTTCCACAACGCGGACACTTAATCTGTGCTTTCTTATTTCTCACAACGAAAGTAAGATTAAAAGGAAGGCCTTCTACTTTATCCTTATGCTCGGACATATCCAAAGTAATATGATTGGCCCGTGCCGCCTTAAAAAGTGCATCGTGAAGATCAAACAGATCAAATGTCTCCATATCATCATAGCCTGAAGCTCGCGCCAGTCTTCCCGTCGTGGTGACTGTTCCATCCTCACATTCTCTTAGATCTTCCACCAAGTATTCAGCTATTTCCCGTATATCTGATTTTGAATATCTTTCACTCATCGCTTTCCACCTCCGCATTCGCAAATCTTGAAGAGATCCGTGCCGTTGCATCAAACAGATCAACAGTCAATACGAAAGGCTCCGAAAAAGCATTCACGACAATTCCCTTCACGCCCTTCTCGTTATTTCTGGCCAAAACCATACATTCAAGAAAATGCTTCTGCACCTTTGAAAAGTGCTCACCATATTCACCCATATCCTCTGCCGTTGCAAATACCGGAAAGAAGAAATCGTCGCCATTCTGAAGAATATCCGGTACCAGTCTGACAAAATCCTTATTGGTAAAATCTTTGCCTATAAGTGAATCCAGATTGTCCCCTGCTTCTTTCACCGCCTTTTCTACTTCGGCATAATCAGCCTCACTTAAAATCGCATTGCAAGGTACCCACACAAAACTGTCTCGAAGAATAGCCAGAAGCGTGTACAGATTCTTTTCTGTCCTGTCATTGTTAAACATCTTCATTGCTTCCTTCAGAACAGTTCCGTCCAGAAATCCATACTCTTTTCTGTCAGTTGCTTCTTCAAATCTGTCAAGCACAGCCAGCATTTCTTCAGGAAGTCTTCCCCTACATTCCAGCTTGTCAATATCTGGCACTCCATAAAACGCTTCTGCGATACTCCCGGCAATGCAGGTAAGAGTATCGCAATCACCACCAAGAGATACCGCTGTCCTGATTACATCCTCGAAACTCGTTCCTTCCAAGAATGCTGTAATTGCCTCAGGTACAGTTTCCTGACAAGATTCCACATGATGATATGTCGGTCTAATCTCATCACAGGTTCTGGATAAATCATAGCCAAACTCTTTAATGATGTAGTCCTTGATCTCGTCTTTTGAAGCTCCGGTTCTTGCCATGAATATCGCGGAAGCCGTTGCCTCGGCACCCTTTATTCCTTCAGGATGATTGTGAGTCACCTCCGCTGTCAGCTTTGCGTATCGTCTGGTTTCTTCAAGGCTTCCATACAGCCATCCTACACTTGACACTCTCATTGCGGATCCGTTTCCATAGCTTCCGTAAGGATGTGGTTTCCAGTGATCGAATAGCCAATTTCTGAACCTTCCACCATAACCGGCATCAGGATATTTTCTTCCCCATATCCTCATAGACTTCGATACTTCATGATGAACCATGTCATCACTCGCATCTTTATCCAACCCAAGAAGCGCCTCTGCCACTGCGATGGTCATAACAGAATCATCTGTAAATTGTGATCCTCTGCTGAAAAGAGGAAAATCTTTTGTTTTATTGCCCCTGTCAAACTCATATGGGGCTCCAATCATATCGCCTAAAATTGCTCCATACATATGCTGCATCCTCCTTTGTTCTTGATGATGCAAGTATAGCTGAAAAAGAAAAGAGAGTGGTCGTTTGCCGCGCGACAAATTCCACTCTCCGAAAATCACTCTCCCAGTATCGGTTGTCCATATTTGAATAATGCGGCGTTTATCTCATAAATGTCATACACCTTGTTTGTTATGAAGTAGGTAATAATCAGATCGAACTTGTTACTCGGCGAAAATGCAATTTCCGCTCTGGCAAGCAGATCCATCATTGTCGGCATATCCAGTTCCAATGCTATCGCAAAAGCCACCGCTGTCTTTTTCTTCGGCTTATAGTCTTCCTTACATCGGATCCTCGAAAACACCTTGCGGTCTATGTTCGCCTTCTTATAGACTGTCACGTCATCCAAACCGCTTTCATCTATCAGCTTGAAAAGCCTCTGTTGAAATGTGTCGCCAGCGCTATCAATTACTTCATCCAGGCTTTTACCTGAAACATCCGGGAATGATGGTGCTGACGCTTCCGCATAAATAACATCACATTCTTCATTATCTTCTTCCGTCTCTTCATCTAAAGATTCATCAGGCATACCCAGAATCATTTCCGTAGATTCCAGATACCTTGCCTGCCGCATCCTGCGCTCATATCCATAATCTCCGCCGTATTCTTCTTCACGGAGTCTCTTTGCAGAATGTTCATCAATATACTCTTCAATATCACCGACCAGCTTGCCCGACAGCTCAAAAGCTTTCCGGTCAAACACAACCAATATTACCTTCACATCATGCGACAGAAGGAATTTATTGATCTCAGACAATGCTATTTGAAGAGCCTCATCTTTAGGAAAGCCATATACGCCGGTCGCTATCAGCGGAAAAGCAATACTATTACAAGATAGCTCAGCCGCCTTACTTAAAGCATTCGCATAACACGAATGCAGAATATCACGTTCTCCGTGGTTGCCATCTACCCATGCCGGTCCGACGGTATGAATGATGTATTTTGCATCTAGATGAAAAGCATCTGTATATGCCACCTGACCGGGTGCAATTTCACCTATTTTCTGCCGTTCCTTCAAAAGCAGCTTCTCACCTGCTGCCTTATATATTGCGCTATCGGTTCCGCTCCCGATAACAGGATTCGGATTAGCCGTGTTCACAATAGCGTCCGCTTTTACTTTTGTTATATCGTTTCTGATAATCTGAAACGGCATCCGAACTCACCTTCCTTTACTTTGGAATACGGCAAACACCAAGCCTGCCCCATATTCCCTGTTCCATTATTTCAAAAGCATCCCTGATCTTCTTTGCATGATCCTCTGATGCCGGTACAGCAAGATAATCCCTGACGGAATGCTCATGTACGGTAAGGAAGCAAGCAACCGAAAACAAGAGATAGACCGCCAGCACTACACTATTCCGAACCAAAGACCAAAAGATAAGCATTGTGGGAAAATCTAAACTTTTGGATTTTCCTACAATGCCAACTAC
>JAGAKH010000046.1 GCA_017625725.1 Bacteroidales bacterium
ACGAAGAAAAGGAGGATTTTTGCATGAATATTATCTGGAGTATCTTTAATTTACTGATCCTGTTATCTGTTTTTCTGATTGTTCCGATTCTGATCGGTGTCTACGTTTACCGAGACGCAAACCGCCGTGGAATGAATGCTCTTGTATGGACGCTGATCGCGCTGTTTGCGCCGTCTTTGATCGGTTTCATTATTTATCTCCTTGTCAGAAGCGGCTATTCCGATCTGGAATGTCCGAAATGCGGAACAACGATCAAGGAAGAATACGTTCTTTGCCCAAAATGCGGTGCCAAGCTGCGTCCGTTCTGCCCGAACTGCTCCGCTCCTGTTGAACCGGACTGGAAGGTGTGCCCGAGATGTGCAGCTTCTCTTGAGGAAATCGCTCAGGATGTCGTGGTTCCCACGCGGAAAAAGGATAAATCCCTCGGTGTTATCCTGCTGCTTGTGATTCTGATTCCGGTCATTCTGATTATTGCATTTGTCGGGTTGTTTGCCTTTCAGATGGCAGGTACAACAGGACCTACGGGCGGCACTTCCATCTATGCCGTAAATCCGGATGCATATATGGCAGAAATGCAGAGTGATGAAATTGCCGCATGGTATCAGAACTGTAACGATAATCGCGTGCATATCCTGACCTACGGCAATGAAGACGAGGATTCTGTCTATTACCTCATGTATCTGCCCGGACTCCGCGACACGAGGGAGATTGACTTTGACAATAACGAAGGCTTCTTTAGGAACATTCTGGAGATTGAATACGATGTGGAAGGCAGAAATACCGGAGAGTATCTGATTCTTGCTGTCTGTACCGGGAACGATAAGGCGAAAAAACTGCAAATCACCTGTGATGACAAGAAGATGGACTGTGTAACTGAAAGTACAATTACGGAAATCATCATTCCTGAGAATGCTGAAATGATCGCCGCTGAACACTATTCCGGCGGAGGCAGAAACGGTGCAGTGTATGTCCGTCAAGAAGAAGTTCCTGCATAAGTTGCGGGAGAATAATTGAATCCGAAAGGTATCGCAGAAATGCGGTGCCTTTCTCTATTAACATGAACGCCAAGTAAACTTTGCACACACATCTTGACAAGTTTACTTGGCGATGATATAATATTGACAAGAAAACTTGGCGTGAGGTGGATAATGAAGAAGGAAGACATTCTTGAAATGAGCCGGAAAGAAAACAAAAACCGGGATCTCGCAGAGCTTGATGTGATGGCACAGGCAGGCAGCATCGCAGGACGTGTAGGAGCTTGTGTCTGTGTTTTGCTTTCTGTCATTTTTCTCAGATTTACAAAAACGATGTTATTCAGTCCGTGGATCATTTACTTCAGCATACTCGGCACAACCTATCTTGTGAAATACAGTAAGATCAGAAGAAAATCCGATCTGTTTCTGTCTGTTCTGTTTTTTGCCATGGGTATGCTTGCTCTGGGCGGTTTCATTCTTCGGCTGATGGAGGCGATAGGATGAACGAGGAACTGAAACTGAAGAATCATCTGAAAGAGGCACGCAGCGAAAAAGGTCTGTCCCAGCAGCAGCTTGCAGAGATGGTAGGCGTGTCCCGGAATACGATCAGCTCCATCGAAACGGGACAATTCAACCCTACTGCAAAACTGGCGCTGATCCTCTGTATTGCGCTGGATAAGAAATTTGAAGAACTGTTTTACTTTTAGGAGGACAAAGATGGAT
>JAGAKH010000047.1 GCA_017625725.1 Bacteroidales bacterium
CATCCGGGCATGGTCAGAGTACTATAAAGTCTCCCGAAGATATCGACAAGGCATGGACAGTATCTCAGGAAGGTGGTCGTGCAGGAAGCGGAAAGGTAATCGTCGAGGGATTTGTGAAGTTTGATTACGAAATCACTCTGCTTACTGTACGTCATTGCGCAGGTACAACCTTCCTGAAACCTGTAGGCCATCATCAGGTGGATGGAGACTACCGTGAGTCATGGCAGCCTCAGGCAATGTCGCAGGATGCAATAGAAAAAGCAGAAGCCATTGCAAAGGCCATCACAGATGCTCTCGGAGGCTATGGTATCTTCGGAGTGGAACTGTTCATCATGGGAGATGATGTCATTTTCAGCGAAGTGTCCCCGAGACCGCATGACACAGGAATGGTGACTATGATATCACAGGACATGTCTGAGTTCTCTCTCCATGCAAGAGCCATTCTCGGTCTGCCGATTCCTGAGGTGAAGTTCTATGGACCGTCGGCATCCAAGGCTATTGTTGTAGAAGGAAACACTAAGGAATATGAGTTCTGCAATCTCGAAAAGGTCCTTGAGGAGCCTGGAGTGCAGATCCGTATCTTCGGAAAGCCTGAAATTGCTGGACACAGACGTGTGGGTGTGATTCTGGCTACTGACGAATCTGTCGAAGCGGCCCTTGCAAAAGCTGAAAGGGCATATGCAAAACTTGAAGTAAAAGTTTACTAAATATACGAAAACTGCAACCTGCCAGAAAGAGTCCTGTCGCTTCGCGACCCTATCCGGGAAAATGGCCTCTTTCTGGCAGGTTGCAGTTTTCGCACAATGAAAGTATCAGTTTACACCTGTCATGTCGAGCATGGTCGAGACATCTGTAAAAATAATTTTTGCATCATCTATTTCAGACGGGCGAGGGCGGCAAGTTCAAAATCGATTTTGATTTTATCTATGATAGAGCAGACGATCTTATACGTTCTGCTCTCTTT
Organism: Bacteroidales bacterium; assembly: GCA_017625725.1. Taxonomy (GTDB): domain Bacteria; phylum Bacteroidota; class Bacteroidia; order Bacteroidales; family UBA932; genus Cryptobacteroides. The sequence goes on from JAGAKH010000047.1 coordinate 965, forward strand.
TGTGTAGTCGGTAGGGGTGATGAAATTGACACGCTGCTGACGAAGAAGCTTCTTGGCTACATTCGTCTTCTTCTTGTTGGATGGGTCATAGACTGCGATTGAATGACCTCCAAACATCTTGACAATCTTCATGCACGGAACATCTGTCTCACCGTCACCCATATAGATCATATGCGGGAAAGGTATTCGCTTATTGTCTTCCGCCTGACTTTCGTTGACCTTCTTATTGTCCCTTATGCTCAGGATGCCCTTGTTTATCTTGAAAAGGAACTGGGTCTTTGCAGTATAGTCCACAGCAACTCCAGGCCATACTGCATCACCATCTTCATTATATATGAAGGAGCAGGCAAAGATACGCTTGAATTCCTTGGCTATCGGGGTCCCTTCTATCATTGAAGTTAGACCAGAGGAGTTGATGTAATGTTCTACCTTGACTCCCCTTTTCTTTCCATATTCGTTTATCAGGGAGAACCACTCGATGACCCCATTGTACAATTCAACTGATGCTCCGAATCTGCGGAAATCCTCACGGCGAAGCTTGATGCCGGCCTTGTGGGCCTCATCGAACATCAGCTTCATATAGCTGAGGATATTGCTGGCATCCTGACCGACCGCAATGTCATCACTTTCCTGCCAGAATTCCTGAGGCTTCTTGCCGATAGCCTGAATAAATCCGAACTCCTGCATGTTTCCGGGAGAAAGCGTACCGTCAAAATCATACACAAGGGCTACGATGGGGGTCTTCCTGTTGCTCATATATCTCAAATTTTAATGAAAATCACCACAAACTGCAGTGTTTCGCCACAAATATAATAAATATAGTATGTTCAGAAGCATATTTTGCTACTTTTGCAGCCGAAATTTTAAAACGCTTCGAAACATGCACTATTTGTCAAGACTTGAACAGGCTATCAAGAACAACTGGGACCGTCCTGCCCTTGGAAACTTCCGCGGAGAGCTTTTCACCTTCGGAGAATTCGCAACACAGATTGCAAGATTCCATCTCTTCTTTGAGAAAATCGGGCTCAAGAAAGGTGATAAAGTCGCGCTTTGCGCAAAGAACTCTGCACGTTGGGGAATAACCTTCTTCGCGGCCAACACTTATGAGGCTGTACTGGTTCCTATTCTGGCTGATTTCCATCCGGACAGTGTAAACTCTCTGGTAGATCATTCCGAGAGCCTGGTACTTCTCACAGACACTGACATCTGGAACAAGCTTGACATCACAAAGATGCCTACAGTAAAGGCAGTGCTTTCTTCAAGTGATTTTTCTCTTCTCTATGCTGCCGATGAGGAAATAAGCAAAGCAAACGAGACTCTGCAGGAAGCATTTGAGGTAAAATATCCTAATGGATTCTCTGCTGCAGATGTAGCCTATCCTACAGATAACGACAAGGATCTCGCGATCATCAACTACACTTCCGGTACCACCAGTGCACCAAAGGGTGTGATGCTTCGTTATGAGTGCCTCAGCGAGAACGTGGCGTTCGGTCAGAAGAGACTCCCTTCATATCCTGAGGACAAAATCGTATCTATGCTTCCTATGGCCCATATGTACGGTATGATGTTCGAGCTCATCTATCCGCTTTGTGGAGGTTCATCAATATATTACCTCGGAAAGACCCCTACTCCTGCACTTCTTCTGGGAGCAATGGCAGAGGTCAAGCCTTATCTCGTGATTACAGTGCCGCTTGTGATGGAGAAGATATTCAAGAGCAAGGTAGCCCCTGTAGTGAACAAGCCTGCAATGAAGGTGCTCTGCGCGATTCCTGGTGTAAACCAGCTTATTTTCAAGAAGATCCGCAACACTCTTCTCAATGCGTTCGGCGGCAATGTAAGGGAAATTGTCATGGGAGGCGCGGCCCTCAATCCTGATGTAGAGAAATGGTTCAGAAGGTTCAAGCTTCCGTTCACAGTAGGTTACGGTATGACCGAGGCTGCTCCGCTTATGGCTTATGAAGACTGGTGGGAGTTCGCTTCCAAGTCATGCGGAAAGGCTGTGGATTCTGTAGAGGTGAGAATTGACTCTGATGATCCTTACACCAAGGTCGGAGAGATTCAGGCAAAGGGTAACAGCCTCATGAGCGGATACTATAAGAATGATGAAGCTACGGCGGCAGCATTTACGAAGGACGGCTGGATGCGTACAGGAGACCTCGGACTTCTCGACAAGAAGGGCAATATCTTCATCAAAGGCCGCAGCAAGAACATGATTCTTTCTGCCAACGGTCAGAATATCTATCCTGAGGAAATCGAGGCTGTCGTGAACAACCAGCCATATGTGATAGAATCTGTGGTTGTGTCAAGAGGTGCCAAGCTCGTGGCTCTCATATACATGGATGCTGAGAAGGTGAAGGCTGAGGCTGTGGATGCAGAGGAATACAAGAAGACGCTGATGGCAGAGGTCAACAAGGCTATGCCGGCATACAGCAAGCTGAATCTTGTGGAGTGGATGGATCAGCCGTTTGAGAAAACTCCTAAAATGAGTATCAAGAGATTTATGTATAAATAAACCCTTAGGTACTATTCCTAAACCACCGGGGCGGTCATGACGGATGTCTGGCCGCCCTACTTTTTGTCAGTCGGGACTGACGATTTGTCAGAAATTCGGGATTGGAATGGAGTTTGGTCATTGTAAGGTTGTTGAGCGGCAGATGTTCCAGCGACCCCCGCCTTCGCTACGCTCAGGCACCCCCTAGCCGGGGGTGGCATGTCGCTTCCACATCAAGCCGCTCAACAACTCCAGAGAAGTCCCAATGTCCGGATTTATGACAAGGGGAAAGGAAACGCGGGGATGGAGGAATGGGGTGAGAGATAGGTGGGAAGGGAGGATATCGGTTGGAGAGTAACTTGTCCTGAAATTTGTTTACAGAATTTTGAAGTTTAAAGACTAAAGTCCTGATACTAGATGATTAGTCCTGACATCTGTTGTCAAAGATAGGATTATTTCTTCATCTTTTTCAGGACTTTGGCTTTTATAGTAGTTCTTCCACTTCCTTCTCTGTTCTCCTTTCATGACATATGCTTGATTCGGAGTTGCATAATCAAGACTTAAGTGTGGGCGCTTATTGTTGTATATATCAATAACTTGAGTTATTCTATTCCGTGCATCAACCAATCCTACAAAGTGCTCATCATTGAGCCATTCCGTTTTTAGTATTCCGTTGACTCTTTCCGCAATAGCATTTTCTCTAGGATTTCCGCACTCTGTCATGCTGATCATAATGTTATTGTCCTGCAATAGCTTTACATACTTTTCGCAGCAGTACTGACAACCTCGGTCAGAGTGATGTATAAGACCATCCAATTTGCATCCAGCACTCCTTATGGCCATCTGCAAAGCTTGCACTGTATAGTCTGTATGTAACGTCGGACTTAGGCACCAGCCTAATATCTTTTTAGAGTATGCATCTGTAACTAAGTGCAGGTAGACAAAGCCATTCTTGGTATCAATATAGGTAATGTCGCTGACCCATATCTGATTTGCTGCGGTCGGTACAATATCCTTGATTAGGTTAGGCCACTGGTGCATCCATTTGCTGCTATATGTAGTTCGCGTTGAACGACGTTTCTTATGTACCTTGAGGTGCTCCCTGTCAAGTAAACAGAAGAGCCTGTCACGTCCAACTGAAAAGTGTTCCGGTAGCCTGTTATTGATCAGGTTCCATAGTTTCCGTCCGCCAATACGTCCCATATCCTTTCGGTATTCATGCACAAGATCCAGAATGATTCCATCTTCTGCATACTCTTGATAGTTATAGCTAAGACGCTGATAATAAGCTTGTCGTGTCTTGCCAAACAGTGCGCAGAGCTGCTCCAGAGATTGCTCTGGAGCTAACCCGCGAAGCTTGTTCACTGTTTGGCTCCAGCTTTTTTTCTTATGTCGATGTGAAGTTCCTCTTCAGCGACATCAATCATCGTGTTCAGAGCAAGGTTCCTTAACTTTTCTCGTTCAAGTTCTGCCTGAAGCGATTTCAGCTGGCTCTCCAATGATTCAACAGTGATAGCACTTGTTTGTTTTTCATTCTGTTGTACCATAACATTTGACGGCAACACCCTTTCTGGCATTGGAATGCCAAAGTTAGCCATCCATCTTGGAATTGACGAATGTCCGATGTGATATTTTCGTGTCATCTCACTCATTGAAACATCTGTTGTCAGATATTCCTGGATCATCGCCATCTTTTCTTCCGGAGAAAAATTGTTCTTTGTTCTCCTCTGTTGGGTACTTTTAAAGTAGATCATTGTCCTAAATAAGTTTTACATTTAACATTAATATTTTGTCAACTTATTTCAGGACAAGTCAACCTAACTTTTGACGCACCCCTCCCAACCCCTCCTAACTTCTGACGACAATTCCATACAACACTATTAATATCCACTACAATTCATAGAGCCCTCATTGAGTCCTCACTGCATGTTCAATTA
>JAGAKH010000048.1 GCA_017625725.1 Bacteroidales bacterium
AGCTTGAGTGCATCATGGAAGCAAGGGCATTGCAGAAGCACATGGATATGGAAAATGACAAGGTTTCCTACTATGTCATTGCCGATTTATCCACTTGGGCGGAGAACAGCCCGGAGAGAAGCGAATTAGAGCGATTTGACAGCTTTAGTGAAGCTCTGGAGCAGTTTAAGGCATACCGGGAGAAGGATGCACAGTTTAGTGATACGGAGGATAAGGCAAGGACTACCCTCGGTTTCAATGTGCATGGTATTGAATTTGATGTTATCCATGCAAGGAATAATGAAAATGTATTGAGCCTTGATTTTACCCATAGTAGTGAAGCGAAGCAAAGCAATCGTTTCATGGACGATTTGCAGATTTTGTGTAATGAGCTGGTGGATAAGGTTAGGCTTCACAGGGATATGTCCCCGGAGGAAGTAAAGGACTTTGTGAAGCGAAGATTTGAACATCATCTTCATAGTACAGGTATCGAAGACGCTTCCATGTACATGGATCGTTTCGATACGCTTTATGAACAGGGCAAAATGGAACATCTTATGCCGACAGCCAACCAGAGACACATCATAGAGCATATACCGCTTGTGGAGTGGGAAAATGAGTATGTCAGCATAAACAACCGATTTGCAGACATGGCAGACAAGGAGCTGTCCGTGGTGGAGTATGAAATGCTGCTTGGTATGGAGCCGGCACAGGTATCTGTGGATGGATTGATGGAGATGATGAACAGCAATGCAGAGCTGTGGAATTATCCTATGGACGAGAAAGACCACTGCCTGCAGGAGAACATACCCGTTGTAACCGTCCGTGACGGCGAGGAAGCAAGATATTTTGAAATACCCGAAGAATTGGTTGCAAGGGTAAGAAAGAGCGAATTTAGGGGATATGAGCCGGAGCAGATGGCATTTGCCATTGGTGATAAATTTGTCAGCATACAGTTTTGTGAGGGTGGCTATGATTATTCCATTTTTAATTCGGACTATTCTCTGGTAGACGGTGGTGTGTATGACAATCCGGATATATCCATTCATGCAGCCTTAAAGGACATTTTGGAGGATAGTGGAGTAAAGGCTACGGACGAGCGTATTCCGGTGGATTATGAGGAACTTATAGAAAAAGGAGAAGCTGTGGAACAGGCTGCCGTGGAAGCAAGGCGAATAGTTGCGGATTTTAAGGCAAAGACAAAGGAAATGTTCAATGACATAGAAGGTCAGAGTGCAGAGGAAGTGGAGCAGGCTGTCTATGCGCATATCATGGCAAAGCTGGAGGAGTATGATATTCCTGTTGAGATTATGGAAGTGGTTGTATCAGGAAGCCGATGCAGAGGTCTGGAGCAGGAAGGTTCTGACCTTGATGTGGTTGTAGAGTATAAGGGCAGAGAGAATGAAGATGATTTGTTCAATGCCTTTAATGAGGACGGTTTAACAATAGGCGGTGTAAAGGTGGATATTAACCCGATTACAGAGGGCAAGACCGGAACGCTTGCAACCTATCTTCCGGGAGTGGAAAGTTACCTTGCTGAAAAGCGGGAAGCTATGCAGAAGGAAGCTGTGACAGAAGCAGAGCAGAAAGAAACGGTTGTTACTCTGACTGTTGCCGAGTGCGGGGAGTTTCATAACCTCGGAGAGTTCCATGAGGGCATAGAAACGGTTGATGAAGCCATTAAGTTATTTGCACAGATTCCACCGGACAGAATGAATGGTATTCCAAGCATAGGCATTAATATTCACACAGAAGGCACGGAACGCTTTGAAGATGTGGAAATGGATATAGTATC
>JAGAKH010000049.1 GCA_017625725.1 Bacteroidales bacterium
GCGGCCAACTGGGACAACAGATATATCCTCAATGTTTCATTCCGTGCCGACGGTTCGAGCCGTTTCCCTAAGGACAACCGCTACGGATTCTTCCCTGCAGGATCCCTCGCATGGATCATTTCAAATGAGAAGTTCATGCCTCAGACCGATGTCCTGAACGAACTCAAACTCCGCGTGTCTGTCGGACAGACAGGTTCGATGGCCGGTATCGGAAACTGGGCTGCGATGTCTTTGGTAGGTGCCGGTGCATCGTATGACGGAGCATCAGGATTCGCAATCACATCATCTGCACAGAATATCAAGTGGGAGAAGTCTACAAAATACAACCTTGGTCTCGACTATGAACTCTTCAGCGGCAGACTCTACGGAAACATTGACGCATTCTATTCGCGTACAGATGACCTTCTTTACAACAAGCCGGTACATGCGACTACAGGATATACATCGCTTACATCAAACATCGGTTCAATCAACAACGTCGGCGTCGAACTGACTGTAGGTGGACGTGTGATCGACCGTGCATTCAAGTGGGATCTCAGCGGCAACTTCTCATGGGGCAAGAACCGTCTGGTAAAACTTCTGGACGGAACAGACATAATTGTTGTTGCAGATTCCCAGTTGTATGGTGGTAACAAACATGCCCTGATAGTCGGACAGCCGATCTCGACATGGTACATGCTTAAGGCAACAGGTATATATCAGAGAGACGAGGATGTCCCTGAGACACTTTATGCAAAAGGTGTACGTGCCGGAGATATGATTTATGAGGATATCAGCGGTCCTGAGGGCAGACCGGATGGAATGATTGATGACTATGACCGCCAGATCTGCGGCAAGGCTACTCCGGACTTCTTCGGTGGTATAACTTCAAGCATGTCATGGAAGGGAATAGAACTGAATATCTTCTGCCAGTACTCTGTGGGCGGTAAGATCTTCTCGGCATGGAAGGGCGCCGGTCAGGAAGGTACAGAACACCTCGGACTTTCTTCAGGCAGTGTGACAATGGACGGTGGCAGCGTGACATCTTACTTCAATGTCAGCGAATATGCTGCACTTAACTACTGGAGAGGTGAGGGCACATCAAACACAGTCCCTCGTCCGCTTCTTGCCGGTGCACATACGGGATTCGCGTGGGATTACAACATCCTTACTTCGACCCGATTCCTTGAAGATGCTTCATATTTCAAGATCAAGACCATCACGCTCGGCTACAACTTCCCTCAGAAGTGGATGGACCGTGCCAAGATGGGAGGAGTGAAGGTTTACTGCACAATCGATAATGCGTTTACATTCACAAAATACTCAGGATATGATCCGGAAGTCTCTATGAATGCCGGTCCGGCACATGCTAAATATGGAACAGACTTCGGTTATCAGCCTACAATGCGCTCATTCCTATTCGGAGTACAGTTCAAATTTTAATTGATGAAACAGATGAAAAAGATATTGATATTCGGAGCATTTCTGCTCCTGTTTACGGGCTGTGCAAAGCAATTGGATGAAATCCGTCCAAAGCATGCCATATCTTCCGAGGCTGTAAGCGAAGCCGATCTCAGCAAACTTACCAATGGCGTCCTCAATAAGATGGAGAATCTTACCGTATCGTTCTGGTATGATGGTGACTATCATGGAGAAAATCTGGGCATAGGCCCGGGAGGTAAACTGATAGAGGCTCATAATGCCCTCATGTCGCCTTCAAATTCTACGTCAAAGAGTCGTTGGCAGACAGGTTTTGTCAACTTGATGCATGTCAACGAATTGCTCAAATCCGCGAATGCTGCGAACCCTGACAGCCCTGCCACCAGGCAGGCTAAAGGAACAGCATATTTCTTCAGAGCCTTTATCTACTATCAGCTCGTGACGAGATTCGGCGGTGTCCCTATCCTCAAGAACCCTTCTATGGAGGTTGTGCCTATCTCTCCGGAGTCTGAAGTATGGGGCTTCATCAAATCCGATCTGCTTGAGGCAGAGAAGTACCTTGATCCGGTATCGAATGTTTATCGTCCTTCTGACGAGGCATGTTGGGCACTTCTTTCTAAGGTGTGTCTGTGGACAGGGGATAAAGGAGGTGCTGTCACTTATGCTGACAAGGTCATTGCAGGAGGTTTCTCACTTGGTAAGACAAGCGAGGAGTTCGCTTCCATGTTCGTGGCCGGCAACTCAAGCAAGGAAGTTGTCTTCGCATTGGCGAATAAGCGTACCAGTAGTTTCCTGCGTATATTCGAACAGTTCAACGATACAGACGGATCTTGGAGCTATGCCGTCCATGAGGACCTCATTTCGACACTTTTTGCTGACGGCTACGGTGTCGGGGATGTCAGGAAGGCACCGACACAAAGCAGCGACCGCATCATCAAGTTCCCTAACGGAGCCCAGGATGGTGTACAGTTTATCGTGAACCCTGAACCGTCAGCATCTCCTATCGTGCTTTTCCGACTGGCAGATGTTTATCTTACCAAGGCTGAGGCACAAGGTGCTGCAGAGGGACTTTCAACAATGAAGACATTCATGGATGCCAGATACTCATCTGTGTCACTTCCTGCTTCCATGACTGACAAGGAATTTCAGGACCTTGTCCTGGAAGAGAACAACAGAGAGTTCTATGCTGAAGGACGCAGGTGGTTCGATATCAAAAGAACCGGCCGTATAGACCTTTATAATGACTTCCCTGCAAACAGTGAGTATCTCCTTAGATGGCCTGTCCCTCAGGACGAAATTGACCTTGTCGGCAGAGATGTCTATCCGCAGAATAAAGGATATTAATCAACAACTACATAAACATTATTAAAATGAAGAAATTTACATTAATTCTGATGGCTGCAGCTGCAATTTTTGCTGCATGTACAGAAGAGGGCGCCAAGACTGATGGTGGTACTCTGACTGCTGATTTTACAATATCGGCAAACCCTTGCCTCGTCGGTGACGAAATCACATTCGAGGCTACTGTTTCTGGAGGTATTGCTCCTTATACCTACAACTGGGAACTCGGCTCTGATATCAAGCTTGAAGGCAACCCGGTAAAGTATACATTCAGGGCAAACAATCCTTATATCATCAAGCTTATCGTTACAGACAAGGACGGCAACAAGGCCGAAAAGAGAAAGAATCTGGTTGTAAATCCGGCAGAGGTGACTGATCAGGGTTCCGTAACCCTCTTGTGGGCAAACAAGGTGGTAGGATATAATGCTTGGTCAGCTCCTGCAGTAGCAGATGACGGTAGCGTTTATGCGACAACTCAGTCAAATATCCTGTACAAGTATGACAAAGATGGTAAGCTCCTTTGGGAGAAGACTATTCCACATACTGTAGACGGTGCTACAACTCAGGGAACTCCATCAATCGATACAGACGGAACAGTCTTCATCGGATCGGGTACCAAGAATGGAGCAGCAAAGGTTCTTGCTTTCAATCCTGACGGATCTGTTAAGTGGACATTCACTGACTTCTGGTGTGCTCCTACCCAGACACTGTCTCCTTCATACAATTCTCCAATCTGTGGTATCGGCGAGAAAAACATATACTTCGGAAACTGCGGTACAGCAGGTTCTATGCTTGCTGCCGACAAGGCTACAGGTAAGCGTGTCGCTTGGCACCAGAATGATAAGGGCGGTGGACCTGCCGGTGGTGTGCGATCAGGTGTTCTCATTACAAAAGGCGGAATGCTTCACTGGGGTGGTGGCGTGTACGGATTCTTCGGCTCTGCAAAGAATGCGGTAGATGCTGCCAATAACAGCGGTGTAAACTGGACTTGGGCAATCTGGAGCGGTTCACCGGACAAAGCAGTCAACAATAATCAGGGTGCTATCGGTCTTGCTAAGGTAGACGGAAAGACTTGTATCGTAGGTGTGATCTCGGATGAGACCGGCTATGGCCCTAAGGTTTATGCAATCGAGTCTGCAAATGGAAATGTTGTATCAACATATTACGTAGAGGACTCTCCAGCGATGGATAACGGTAGCGTTGCAGTAACTCCTGACGGAAACATCGTTGCAACCCTCAACTACTCTAACGGCCAGACAAACGGTGGTATCGTTGTGGTTAAGCCTACTTCTCCAACAGGTACAAAGGTGGCTGAGTACAGAGTTCAGGAGAAGGTTTCATGTACTCCTGCAATTGATGCTGCGGGCAACATCCACTTCGCTACAGAGTCTGGAAACTATTATGTAGTTGACAAGGACTGTAAGCTTCTTGTAAAGAAAACTCTCAAGAATCTCGTACAGGGTGACAACCGTTACAAGGAAACATTCGCTAATCTTGATGCTGCCAAGGTATGGAGCTCTCCAGTTATCGGTGATGACGGTAAGGTTTATCTCCAGTTCACCAACAATGACGCTGCAAAGAAGAGAGAGTTCGGTGCTATCGTATGCTTCACTGTTCCTCAGTGTTCGGGACCAGCCAACTCAGACTGGCCTATGATAGGACAGAACCGTCGTCATACCAACTGTGAGAAATAATCTTAAGCTCGTATGAAGATACTTAAGCATTTTATACTGGGTCTTTTCTCTGCAATTCTTGCTTTCGGATGCTCCGGATGCACTGAGAAGCAGGGAAAAGAGCCTGTAAACAACGAGAAGCCAAGACCTGACCTGATGACTCTGTTCTATGAGACAATAGAGAAGCAGGATAAGGTGAATCCTCGTGAGAAGGTGTTCATAGTTGCTCATAGAGCCAATACCAGGAAAGGAATCGCAGAAAGAGTTCCTGAGAACTCTCTGGAAATAATCCAGATAGCGATTGAATCTGGAATTGTGGATATGGTGGAGCTTGATGTCCGCCCTACCAAGGATGGAGTGCTCGTACTTATGCATGATGCATCAGTAAAGCGTACGACCAATGGTACCAAGAATGTTTCTGACATGACATATGCCGAGATTCTTGAACTTGATATGAACAGAGAGAACGACAGCCAGAAGACAGGTATCAAAGTACCTACTTTGAAACAGGCTTTCGAATTATGCAAAGGCAAGATCTATATCAATCTTGACATTCATGGCAAGAGTGTGCCGGCTGGCGTTCTGGCAGACCTTATCAAGGAATGCGGCATGACAGATCAGGTCATGATATATTCTTCCAAAGAAGAGCTGGTCGATTATCAGATGATCGATCCGAATATACTTATCCACCCTTATGTCAGCACAATCGCAGCTGCAAGGGAGTATAAGCAGTATCCGGGCGCTATGCTTTTCCAATATGGACTCAAATATGATCAGGATACTGATGATTTCGCAAGGAACATGCGTGCAGAAGGCTTCCTGACCTATACCAACATCCTCAATCAGGACAAGCATATGCTTAACGGCAATTATACATATCTGCAGAAATTCGTGAATTCTGAGACTGATTTCATCCAGACCGACTATGCAGAGCTTGTACACGAATACCTCGAAGTCGAGGGACTCAGATAATCAACACTAAAACACATAATTATGATGAAGAAGTTTTTATTTTTTGCAGGACTTGCAATGTTTGCTCTGACAGCTTGTGACCCAGAGCAGAAACCTGGAAATGAAGAACCGGCACCAGAGCCAAAGGATCCGGCTATCAAGCCAGTATGGGTCTACAAAGTTGCTGACGCAGGAAAGATGGAGGCAATCCATCCTGCAGTTGATGCAAACGGCAATGTATACATTACCGAGACAGGTACAACAAGCCTCTATAAGATCAACGCTGACGGTACTCTCGCATGGAAGGTTGATATGGTTCCAAGTGCTGAGTCTGCAGATCCTTTCAGCGGTCAGATTTCTGTCCCTTCACTTGAGGCTGACGGAAGCGTGGTATATGCCGGCGGTGGCTCAAGCGCCAACGGTGCATTCTTCGCATTCAATACAGCAGACGGATCTAAGAAGTGGGAGTTCTCTTCTGATAAGTTCTGGGCTGCCAACAATGCCATCCCTGCTCCAAAGATCAACAGATTGAACGCTGCTATAGGTAAGGAGTGCATTTACATCGGTAACGGTGGTACTACAGGAACTGCTCTGGCAATCAACAAGAAGGATGGTACCAGGGCATCTTACGTGTCTTCTAAGGAAGATGGAACAGGCGGTCCTACCGGCGGTACAAACGTCGGAATGTCCCTTACAAAGGGCGGAATGGTTATGTTCCGTGGAAATTATGGCGCATTTGCAGTAAATTCTGCATCTATGGACAAGCCAGGTGAGAAGGGCTATGTTACCTACAATGCAAGATATTACGACAAGAATATGAAGCAGAACAATGCCAACATAGCTTGTTTCACAAAGGACGGCAAGGATCATTTCGCAATGTTCGGTACAAATGACAACAATGGTATGAATATCATCTGGGGACCGGTAGAGTCGACTGACAATCTTGCTTACTATGCTGCTGACGGAACAACTCCTACATGGACTACCCATACTGTCGCTGACGCAAAGAAGCAGGATCAGGGTGGTCTTGTAATCGGTGCTAAAGGTGAGATCATCGTTACATTGAAGACAAGCCCAGGTAGTGTGTATGCAGTTGACCCTGCTACAAACGAGATGGCTTGGAGATATGATACAGGAGTCGAGATGGGTGGAACACCTGCAGTCGATGCCGCTGGAAATGTTCATGTCTTTGATGACTATGGCAAATACTATATGCTGAAGCCTGACTATGAAAACAAGACTGCTGAACTGATCCAGGAGGCTTCACTTTTTGATATTTATGCTGAAGTTACCGGCCATCAGTGGAATGAAGGCGACCGTTGCAAGGCATATGGCGCTGTGATCATCGGTAAGGACGGAAGGATGTATTGCTCAGTTTATTTCAGAGATGCAGCAAAAGCGGCAATCCTCTCAGCAGTATTCTGCCTTGAGTCTGGTCTCTGTACAGGAGCTGGCGACACACCATGGCCACTCAAGAACGGTGACTGCTTCAACTCAGGAAATCAGGCAAAATAATGATATTATAATTGATTTCGTGGAGGGTGGCTAAGGAATTAGTTGCCCTCTAATGAAATATAGTAGGACTATTAAACAGACTACGATGAAGAAGTATATTACTCCTCAGATTGACGAAATGGAACTTTGCGCCGAAGGATCCATGATGCTAACTCAGTCAGGATTTGACGAGAAGAATAATACGGAAAATCTCACTTGGGATGACTATCAGGAACTCTAAATCAGTATAGCTATGAAGAAGACAATGAAATCAATCATGCTAGTTGCTGCAATGGCGACAGCATTTACAGGCTGTACTCAGAAAGAGCTCTCTGAACCTGTAATTCCAGAAAACGGATACAACTACATTTTCAATGTAGAGACAATGGCCACAAAGGCTGTGCTCGGTGACAAGGCTGTAGCATACGAGACAGGTGACCAACTTGGTGTATTTGTCGGTACCACAGTCAATGCAGCGTCGACAGTGGATGTGACTACCACTCCGGTTACTGTCGGTGTGTCGGCGGCAGAAGCTCTTGTTGCTGGTGATGTGCTTTATGCATATTATCCATACTCATCTGTAAATGCTTCTGCAGCAGCTACAGCGGTTACTATGACCATTCCTGCAGCTCAGACTCAGACAGGTACATCCTATGATGCAGACGCAATGCCGATGGCTGCTGTGCCTTATACAGTTACTTCTGCGGTAGAGGCAGGCGTTGCTACATCTGTAGGTAATATCTATATGTGCAACCTTGCTTCAGTAGTGGAGTTTAATGTATATTCAGCAGAGGCTGCAGGAAAGAAGATACAGTCTGTGTCTTTCGAATCTGAGACAGCTATTGCTGGAAACTTTACTACAGACCTGACTGCCATTACTGACGGCATAGCTTCTGACCGTGCTCTTGAGGGACTCGCGTCTACAGCAGTTACAGTGGCCGTGAACTCATCGGCTGTTGTAGGAGCTGACAAGGAGAATGCTACCAAGGTATACATGGTAGTAGCTCCAGGCCAGCACAAAGGTGTAGTTAAGGTAACGACAGAGGACGCTATCTATACTTTCCCAGTAGAGACTGCAGTTAATTTCCAGAGGGCACATGTGAAACCTCTCGGACTTAATCTTGCTAAAGCATCTCGTGAGGCAGCCATCAAGATAGAATGGGTCTGCGACGGAATGGGACAGGTAAGAGCTAATTCTCCTGCAGTTGACCCTAATGGAAATGTCTATATGACTACGGGTAAGGATGCTAAGCTTTACAAGGTCAATGCAGACGGAACTCTTGCGTGGTCATATGATATGGGATTTACAGGTGATAATGCTTCTAGCCCATCAATGGAGGCCGACGGTAGTGTGATTTATGCTGGAGGTGGTGGCAGCGGTACCGGTACATACTATGCTTTCAATCCAGACGGAACTGTTAAGTGGCAGTTTACAAAGGATAAATTCTTCGGCAACGGAAGCACACCTGCTCCTAATATCAATCAGGTAACTGCTGCTGTAGGTGATAAGTGTATTTACATAGGTAATGCAGGAACTGCAGGATCCGTGCTCTCTATTGACAAGTCTACAGGTGAGAGAGTTGCTTATGTTTCAGGAAAGGCCGATGGTACAGGTGGTCCTACTGGAGGTGTATTCTCAGGAATGGGTCTTTCAAAGAACGGTTATCTGGCTTGGCATTGCAACTACGGAACATACCTCGCAAGACAGGCCGATATGGATACTCCTTCCAAGGTTCATGATACATATGGTAGCTATGCACCATATGTTCATAGATATAGTAATTCATGGGCATGGAAGAGCAGTGGCGGCAATGTTGCATTCCTACCTCTTAATGGTGAAGACCATGTCGCTTCCTTTGGTGTTGAGACAACAAGCGCAGGAGTGAACAAAGTTCATGTTATCTGCGCTCCGACTAAGACTGGTGAGGCTGAATATACAGGATATCAGACAACATGGACATACAAGCATGTTCTGACAGGTGTGGCAAAACAGGATCAGGGTGGTCTTGCTGTTGGACCTCAGAATGAAGTCATTGTATCTCTGAAGAGGCTTTCGGATAACACTGCGGGACTTTATGCAGTCAATACAGAGGGTAATATGGCTTGGAGTTATTATGTCAATACGGACGTTGCTTCGACATGTGCTGTCGACGCTGCCGGAAATGTACACTTTGTAACCGATAATCCGGGATGGTACTACATAATCAAGCCTGACTATGAGAACAAGACAGCAACCCTCGTGGCGAAGATCAATCTTTATGATCTGACAGTCGCATCTGGAATTGATGTCGGAAGCGCAAATGCTTCACGCATATGGAGTTCTATTGCTATCGGTGTTGATGGAAAGATGTATGTCGGTGCTTCATATCACAAGGATAAGGCAGAGTATAATGGTGCGGTAGTGTGTCTCTCTTATGAAGGATGTACCGGTCCTGGAGATACTCCTTGGCCGATGAAGGGTGCTGATGCGCAGCGTACAGGAAATCAACGCAAATAATTATGAGAAAGTTATATTACATACTGACGCTTGCTGTCATTGCAGTAGGTTGTAAGGATAAGATCCATATGCCGTCTGCAGCAGATTTTGAAGGAGTCATTATAACCGAAGTTGCAGCCAATGCAGACAAGCCGGCAACTGATTCATGGGTGGAGATCTATAATACTTCCTCCCGTGACATCAGCCTGGCCGGTCTGGGATTATATGTTTTTGACGGAGAATCTGATGGCGATGAATTGACAATCATGGATGAAATGAGCATAAGGGCAGGGGAGAGGCTCGTCTTTTCTACAGCAGACATGACTTTGCTTCGCGGCATTTCATCTGATTCTGACTTCGAACTGGTTCTAGGTGTCTCTGCAGACAAGGATATTGTA
>JAGAKH010000050.1 GCA_017625725.1 Bacteroidales bacterium
CAATACTTCGTTAAAAATTTAACAATTAAATAGTTTTCAATTACTTGCGTATACAATAGCCCGTTTTGAGGTAGCTTTACAGCACCTCGCAGACGGCATAGAACAAAGCCGAAAAAAGTGTTAAAAAAGATGAAAATAATGCTTGAAAAATTTGGATAAGTGCTTGATTTTCAGTAACTTAGAGTTAGCACACTTTAGGTTACAAGACATGAAAATCAAGCCCCTTATCCAGCTCAGAGAGATGATTTCGAAAGCCCTCTCCGGCCAGACAAATTTAAGCAAAACTTTTCAATCTTTCTTCATCGAAGCCATGGAACTTTTTCTTACCATACCAAATCGCATCAACTTCCTTCAGATGGGGAGGTTCGGACGCTCGTCCGAACAGCGGTTCCGTATGAACTTCAGGAAGAAGTTTGACTGGATATCGTTCAACCGGACATTGGTCCAGGAAGGCAAACCTAATCGCCGGGCGATAGCCATAGACCCGAGCTATATCTGCAAATCCGGAAAGAAGACTCCAGGTGTAGGATACTTCTGGTCAGGATGTGCTTCTGCTGTGAAGTGGGGCCTCGAACTTATGGGCTTCGCCCTCGTTGACGCCGATGCCGGGACAGGAGTTCATCTTGTAGCCAAGCAAACCTTCACTGACAAAGTTAAGGGTGCTGTTCCCTACTATCTCAAGCACATGGATGATCATAACACCATCATTGGCATTTATCTGAGAACCATACACTCTCTCAAGGATGACCTTCTTAAGTTGTCTGACTGCCTCGTTGCTGATGCCTTCTTTTCCAAGGAGACCTTCGTTACCGGGGCCAAAGCACTGGGCTTCAATGTTATCAGCCGTCTTAGGGATGATGTTCGTCTGAAGTACCTGTACACTGGCCCAAAAACGGGAAAGAAGGGGCGCCCAAAGAAGTTCACTGGTCCTGTTGATCTCAAGTCTTTGGATAAGTCCGTCTTTGTGACCACCTCGCTGGAAGACGTTATCCTGCATTCAGCCGTAGTCTGGGCAGTGAGCCTCAAACGGGAGATAAAGGTGGTAATCGCAGATTACATTGACTCGGATAAGAAGACTCAGTCCAGGAAGGTATTCTTCAGCACTGACACCGGCATGAATGCGATAGACATTTTTGATGTTTACCGAACGAGATTCCATATCGAGTTCCTCTACCGTGATAGCAAGCAATTCACGGGACTGTGCAACTGCCAGTCAAGGGATGTTAAAGCAATGGACTTTGCGTTCAATATGTCTCTCTCTACAATCAACGTTGCCAGACAATTTGGAAAGGAATATGACGTGGATCTGTCCGTCAGCGATGTCAAAATGCTACTACATAATGCTGCAATGGTTGAACGAATATTTTCAACGTTCGGAAAAAGCCCGAACTTGATGAAAAATAACACCGATTTCAAAGAACTTTTATTCTACGGCCTCCGGGCCGCTGTATAACTTTTATAATTTTACCGAACTATTGAGGAGATAAAGAAGAGAGATAAATGTTTATATAAACCTCTTTTTGATATAAAGAATCATCATTATAAGTATAATTCCAATCCGGCACTCCATCAATATAGGTTACTGGTTCACAACAATTTCCGTTGCTATCAAGTAGCTGAAAACTGGTGTTTGTCATTGTTGTCAAAACGAGTAAGCTGGAATCTACTGTGTAGGCCGTTCCAATATGACGTTTTTCAATTTTTGGAAAGATCTGAATTGATGTATTCTCATCTAATTGTTCAGTTTCTTTAAGGTATATAATTGCGTTTTTTTGAGTTTGTATATCATTTATTGGTATCCACTTATTCCCATTCACACATTTAAAGACAAGAGCGATGTAATCTCCTGTTTCGATAGGTTTTGTTATTGTACATTTGATTGAGGAACAGACTTTTTTAAGGAAAATAGGTTCTGATGAACTTATAAACTCTTTTAAGTTCCCTCCCGCATCGAATGTACACGCCCTTACATCTCCAATATAATCACCATTTTTATAATACATGGGATTTTCGGTGCTTAAATGGATGTTACATAAAGTGAAGGGCTTGCTAAGGTCATATTCTTTTTCCAGAATAGAAAGGTATGATGCTCCATCACTCCATGACAAAGTGAATTGAGGAGTATTGCCTTTATCTGCTTGCAGACCAAGCCATGCATTTTGGCCCCAAAAGTAGTTCGGGTGCCGTGAATTATCTAATTTCGGATGTGTCGTTGAGAAAAATCCATTAAAAGTGCCATCCCATCCCCAATTAAAACTTATATAGTGATTCTCATCAAATCCATCTGCTACAAATGCATGACCAATGTTATTGTTGTCTCTTCCTGACATTAAAACTGGTCTTCCAGCCGATATCTCAGATTCTAATACTGATATCCATTCTTCCCATGTATGATAATCTGCCAAATCGAGTCTCATGCCGGCGTCATAATTCATATATTTATATAAATATTTACTGGTTTCTAATGCTGCGGCAGATCCATTTACTCCATATGCTACTTCTACAATTGCTCCACAATCTTTCATTAATGTGGCGATCGCATGTTGTTGTTCGTCTGTATATCCCTTTTCAAGAGAGCTATATAAAGGCATGTTTTTCCAGAGATACTCATGTCCTAAGTAATATCCACCTCCTTTTATCGTATCTATATCATCGGGCTTATGCTGTCCATAGCCATTTCCTGTATTTGGATCATAGTAATATTCTGGTATATACCCATTACCCTCTTTAGGCCATTCCCAAAATCTCATGACTATTGCAATTGCTGTTGGCAAGCACCCGGTGAAGGTTTTTTCTCCATCAATTGTAGGACAATAATTGTTGTAAGGGAATCCCTGTCCCCATTGAGCAGTTTCCAGTTTTACATGTTTAGGAACAGTCTGTGTCGCTTTAGTGGGATATATGAGATCATTCCATTTTTGTCTTATCCCAGTTTCAGGATCATTATCTTTTTGTCTTAAAATCAACTCTGATTGTCCTTCGAGCCAAGCTCTTACTCCTTCAGGCATGTTGTCTGCTTCAAATTTATTTTCAAAAGAGTATGCAAGGATTGGAGCTGCAGATGTATGGTTCGAAACTATAACGAAGCCTCCGTTTTCATTGTTGAAAATGAAGAAGGGTATATCAGATATATCTCCTGATTTCGTCTGAAGACATTGTTCATACTTTACTTCAACTAATTTGACAGAACCTGTTATAGTTGTCGGATTCCCTGAAAAAAAGTTATGCGCTATCTCGAAGGCTGTTTTTTTTCCAATAGGCTCTGCGCTTGCATATATCGATATAAAAGCGATAGCGAGTATACAAAATAATCTTTTCATATATACACGAATGTGTTAAAGTTTACTCAAATCCAAATGTGTGATATCTCTAACGTTTTGAATCACGATAGATTCCGGTAAATCGTTGAAGTATAAGTAGGCTGAAGTATTTGTGGAAGCACTATAATCATGTGGAGTGGATAATGGATATGTGTCTGAAGTTCCATCGCCCCATTCTATTATAGATAACACGTTATCTCCTATTATTTGGGGATAATAGAGTTGAGTGCACTCGTGAGATATTCTGAGTATATAGTTGTCGCTAAGTTGGCAGACCACATATGGTACATTGAGGTCTTCATATGAAAACACTAAAGTACACTCTCTGAATTTACCAGAAGAGTTCTTTTCAACTGAAATTGTGTGAGTGGTTTCGTCTAGTTCCTTGGTCTCGATTTTTTTTACCCACTCAATATCAGATGGTATTGTCAATTCCAGATTTGCGTTGGTAAGTATTGGGATTTCATACGTTCCACCATTCTTCCCTACAACCAAAGAGTCTTTTTCAAGATATGCATCTATAGCTGCTTTCTGCATAATCGTGATATCTACGTTATGACTGTGAGATTCACCTAATAGACGGATTATACCATTTCGTTCGTTATGTGAGGTGTTTTCATCTATTGTTAAAGTAGCATGATATTCTGAGAGACTTTTAGTGATTTCTGCATGTATCCAGGAGTTATATTCTTCTGGAACAATTATTTTAAATCCGATATTACTGAATACTGATAAATCTACAATGCCTCCTTCTGAAGTGAATTCCAGTATGTTGCCATTCTTGACTGTAAGTTCTGCTCTTTCAAATGTAAGAGTTTTCATCGCAATACGTTCACCATTTGACGCGAATACCACAACTTTGCTGTATTCATCAAACTCTTCTGCAAACAGAATCTCTACTGTTGCAGAATTAGTTTGGGTTTCTGAGAAAATTATTCTTGATTTTATGTCTGCAGAAGATATGCATTCGATGATTACAGGACTTATGCTGCTTTCCCATGATATGGGAATTGAAATGGTCGAATTCGGAACGGCGATAATATCATTACTCTTATCAATGACTAATGATATTGATCCATATATCGGGATAATGAAATCGGTTCCATCTGTAAGACAGAACTTGACGTAAGTATCCTCAATAATAATCTCTCTAATGTAAGTGTCTCCGTCTTTCCCGTCCTTTCCATCAGCACCGTCCTTTCCATCAGCACCGTCCTTTCCATCAGCACCATCTTTCCCGTCCTTTCCGTCTTCTCCGTTCTTTCCATCAACTCCATCTTTCCCATCAGCACCGTCCTTTCCATCTTTAATAATAGCAGTTGAACCGTCAGAAAACACAATGGTATAGCCATCTCCATTATTTTCGACAGAAATAATGGAGAGTTTATTCTCCAAAGCATTGAGGGCAACTTCAAGAGCAGTTATTTTTTCGTTAATATTATTCAATTCTTCCCAAATACCTTTGTGACATGAATGCAGAATAGTCACTGTCGCAACCACAATGACAATTCTGCTTATAAAGTGCAGTATGCGGTTATACATAAGCTCGTCGAGATTAGTTACTAGTAATGAGAAATATTAATCTTGAGAGGGGATTAAGTACTTTGATTATTCTTCAATATAAACAGCTCTGATCGGTAATCCATGATGGCGTTCTTCTGAAGTTATAAGCCATGATGTTCCATATACTGCAATTGTTGTGGCGAACATGTCATCAGACCTGTAGTTTGTCCATAATTGAAATCCAAGATGGTCTGTGTAGCCATAATCAGAATAACTACCGTTGTTTATGAAAGTGATGGAGTTACCATTTGGCCCGGTCAATGTATATGCTCTAAGTGCTTTGCCGTTTTCCAGTATCGGAACTGTCGATAGCTCGCAGTTCATCATCAGTTCATTGCATTCCTCTTGTGTCGGTATTCTCCAATTCTTGCCTAAAGTTTGAGTGGCAACATCATCAATAGGGAGCAGTACCTCGATTCCATCTCCTCCTTCTATTTCAATAAGTTTGTTACCTTCCTCATCATAATCGAGAGATGTCCAGTAGTCCACATATTTTGTATATCGCATTGATTCCTCGTCATAAAACGCATAGTTCTCTTTAGTGTATTCTGACTTTTCTTCTTTCTCTCCCCAGGCATAAAAATTACCAATTTCCATCGGAGATTCTGCTCCTATGTTCTTGACGGCCCATTTTACACTTAAGCCAAGATCAACATACTCTTTGTCTGGCTCTTCGTCTGGAATGTCTGGATATACTACTGTTGTGTTATCACAAGAAATAAGTGTTAGACAAATGAGTGTGATTAAGAAATAATTCATCCGGTTCTTCATAAGTAAAGCGAAATTTATTTCTTCACCGGCGCCAAAGTGGAGTGGTTTATTTAAAAGAAAGCGTGGCACCATGGCTTATTCATCTTAACGGGTCGTAGGAAACCTTGTGCATAAATAAGCCACAGCGCCACGCCGTAATTCACAAGTGAATACGACGAGGCGGTTAGCCTATTCTCAGCACATATCGAATTTCCTACGTTCGTTAAGAGAGAATAAACTACACTTTCGTGTTTTTCAGTATTTGCAACAAATGTAAGAAAAATTGTTGAGTTTAAGGTGTTTTGCTATTATTTAAGCTTAAAGTTTGCATTGTTACCAAATATTGGTAACTTTGTAAAAATGAATGACATGAAAACAACATCGGTAGCTCTTGGCCCATATTTCGAGGATTTCGTAAAGACTCAGGTCGCAAATGGAAGGTATAACAATGCGAGTGAAGTAATCAGAGCCGGACTTCGTCTTCTTGAAGATGATGAGAGCCGCATAATTGCATTAAAGGCTGCGATCCAGGAAGGAATTGAAAGTGGCGAAGCAGAGAATTTTGACCCGCAGGCGCATATCAAATCACTAAAAGCCTCTTTAAGAAATGCCTAAAGTACGTTTCTCAAATAAGGCTGTGGAAGACCTGACGTCCATATGGCGTTACACGGTTAACGAATGGTCAGAAAAGCAGGCCGATGAGTATTATGAAATGCTCATTACTTCGTGTAACCGCTTGTTAAGCTATTCTGTCTTGCTTAACCGGAGCTACGAAGAGATTGCTGAAAATCTTTATGGTGTCAAAGCGGGACATCACATAATCTTCTACCAACCATTGAATGAAGGTGATATTTACGTCGTCCGTATTCTTCATGAAAAGATGGATATCAAGAGTCGTCTGACAATGAAGAAGTAAGATTCTATAAAAGGAACAATCGGGCCCATTGACAGCCCGTAGGAAAAATGTCGGAAAAGAATACAGAAAATCCCCATTCTAGATATCTGGAATGGGGATTGTAGTGACTCCGACAGGATTCAAACCTGTAACCTTCTGATCCGTAGTCAGATGCTCTATTCAGTTGAGCTACGGAGCCGTTATGTAGTCGAGACTGATTACTCAGCCTTTACGCCGACTTTCTTCTCCTTGATACGAGCCTTCTTACCTGAGAGTTCGCGGAGGTAGAAGATACGTGCGCGACGAACTTTACCAACCTTGTTGAGCTCGATAGACTCGATGAATGGTGACTCCATAGGGAAGATTCTCTCAACGCCTACTCCGCTGGCAACCTTACGTACTGTGAAAGTTCTTGTTGCTGCAGAAGCTCCACGGAGCTGGATAACTGTTCCTCTGAACTTCTGAAGTCTTTCCTTGTCACCCTCCTTGATTCTGTATGTCACGGTGATTGTGTCACCGGCCTTGAATTTTGGGTAGCTTGCAACCTGCTCATTTGCAAATGCCTGCTCTACTACTTTAATAAGATCCATTTCTGTATTAAATTAAATTTAGTGGCAACATTGCGCTATTTTTCACCCTTCGCAAGAGGTTGCTTTGATTTTGGGATTGCAAAGGTATGAATAAAATTCAAACCTGCAAACTTTTTTCGCAAAAATATTTCAAAAACCTCAAAATCTAATCAAACAGATCCTTCAACTTGTCAAAAAAGCTCCTGTCTTCCTTGGTAGGATTTGGCTTGAAGGCCTCCTTGTCCCTGAGAGATTCGATTACTGCCTTCTCTTCCCTGTCAAGCTTCTTTGGAATCCACACTGCAAACTTGACGTAGAGATCACCGGTTCCACCATAGCCGTTGACTGTAGGAAGTCCCTTGTTCCTGAGCCTTACTACGGTTCCTGACTGGGTTCCCGCGTCAACCTTTATCTTATATGGACCGTCAAGGCATGGGATTTCCACATCTGCTCCGAGGATTGCATCCGGCATTGAGATGATCTTTGTATAGTAAAGGTTGTTTCCTTCGCGCTTGAGGTTAGGATGTTCCTGCTCCTCGATAACGACAAGAAGGTCTCCATTGATTCCGTTGTTCTTAGCCGCATGGCCCTCGCCCTGGATGGTCAACTGCATTCCGGCCTCCACTCCTGCAGGAATCTTTACCTTTATCGTCTCACGCTTGCGTACAAGGCCTGTTCCGCCGCATGAACGGCAAGGATTGGTGATGACCTTTCCTTCTCCGCCGCACTGCTGGCATGTCGAATAAGTCACGGTCTGGCCGAGGAATGAGTTCACGACCCTCTGCACCTGACCTGTACCGTTACATGCGGAGCAGGTCTTGATGTCGGAACTGTTCTTTGCGCCTCTTCCGCCACATTCAGGACATGGCACGCTCTTTTCAATGCTTATCTCCTTTTCGACACCTTTGGCGATCTCCTCAAGGGTCAGTTTCACGCGCACGCGTATGTCGCGCCCTCTATATACTCTCTGCTGCTGCCTCTGTCCGCCTCCGAAGCCTCCTCCGAATCCGCTGAAGCCTCCGAAACCGCCTCCGAACGCTCCTCCGAAGAGGTCGTTGAGGATGTCGTTGAGGTTTCCGAATCCGCCGCTGAAGTCCGGAGCCGCGCCATCGACGCCTGCATGTCCGAACTGGTCATATTTTGCCTTCTTGTCTGCATCGCTGAGGATGGAGTATGCTTCCGCAGCCTCCTTGAACTTTTCCTCGGCCTCCTTGTCGCCCGGATTCTTGTCAGGGTGGTACTTGATGGCGAGCTTTCTGTACGCCTTCTTTATCTCATCTGCCGAAGCGCTCTTGTCAACTCCGAGCACCTCGTAATAATCTCTTTTTGCCATATCAGATTCCTACTACTACTTTCGCGAAGCGGATTACTTTTCCATTAAGAGTGTATCCTGTCTGGACAACGTCGAATACCTTGCCCTTCTGCTCCTCGTCCTGAACAGGGAACTGGGCTACAGCCTCGTGAAGGTCTGTGTCGAAAGGCTGGTTCATCGCATCTATTACAGCAAGGCCCTTGGTCTTGAGGTATCCCATCAATTTGCTGAAAATGAGCTCTGTACCCTCCTTTGCTGCGTCGCTGTCATTTGACTCCAGAAGAACCTTGATGGCTCTTTCGCAGTCGTCAAGAACTGGCAGAAGGCCCTTGATCGTGTCAGTGGAAGCCATGCTTACAAGCTCGAGCTTCTCCTGAGACGTACGTCTGCGGTAGTTGTCGAACTCCGCCATGAGCCTGATGTAGTCGTCCTTGTCCTTGGCAACCTTGTCTTCAAGCTCGGTCACCTTCTTTTCAAGTTCCTCGATCTTCGCCTTATCTTTATTTCCCTTCTTCAGGAAACTCTTCTTTTCTTCTTTTACCGGAGCCTCCTTCTCTTCAGCTGCCGGAACCGCTTCCTCTGTCTGAGGAACCTCCTCCTGTACTGTCTGCTCCTTTTCCATCTTTGTGTTTTCTGACATATTCCTTGATCTCCTTTATCGTTATCTTTCCGAATAATAATGCGATAATTATCGCAATTGTAATGGTAATCAGCATGTTCGTCCACTCGCGGAAATTTGGGGACCGCGATTGAAGCCGCAAAGATACAAATAATCTGCCATCCGAGAAAACTGACATTATGGCAGAATAAAGGCTGACAGTCAATCTGCCAGCCTCATATCATGAATCCAGATGATTATTCTTCGATCTTCTTGTACTTAGGCACGAGCATCTTCATGACAGCCCAAGCTATCAGATATGCCACTGCACAGATGCAGAATACGATCATATATCCGGCTTCCTTTCCTTCAAATCCGAGGAATGAGAAGGCTGCGCCTGCATTTTCGGAATATGTGAAGAGCATACCGGCTCCCTTGTTGATGAGGAACGAACTTACACCGCCGGCCATGCCGCCGATACCGGTGATGGTAGCGATCGCTGACTTAGGGAACATGTCACCGACAGTTGAGAAGAGGTTTGCAGACCAAGCCTGATGTCCGGCTCCTGCGAGACCTATGATTATTGCTGGCCACCATGCCGAGAACTGTCCCATCGGCTGTGCGAACAGCGCGAAAAGCGGGAAGAATGCGAAAATGAGCATTGCAAGCATACGTCCTGAGTAAGGATGCATGTTCTTCTTCTCCACGAAATATTTAGGAAGATATCCTCCGAATATCGATATCACGGTCACGATCGCGTAAAGGGTGACGATCAGAGCCATTCCCATTCCTGAGGACGACTTGTAACCGAACTGATCCGAGAAATATGCAGGTGCCCAGAAGAGATAGAACCACCAGACTCCGTCGGTGAAGAACTTACCTGCTATGAAAGACCATGTCTGACGATATGTGAAGCACTTGAGGAAAGGAATGCTGCTCTTTTCCTCTGCTCCTTCGACCGGTGCGGGTTCGTCCTCATCCTGCTGGATATAAGCGAGTTCCACAGCGTTTACATGCTTTGACATGTGAGGCTTCTCGTACATGAACACCCAGAATCCCATCCAGATGAAGCCGAGGGCTCCGATAATTATGAATGCCATTTCCCAGCCTCCGCCTATGCCTCTGTCCTTGAAGAACTGCGCGAGGAGCGGAATGGTTGCAGGGGCGATGAGAGCTCCTACTGATGCTCCGGCGTTGAATATCGAAGTCGCGAAAGCACGGTCTTTCTTAGGGAAGTATTCTGCTGTGGTCTTGATCGCTGCAGGGAAGTTGCCGGCCTCACCGAGGGCGAGGATAGCGCGTGCCGCAAGGAAGAGCCATACGCTTACTGATGCTATGCCGAGAGCTGCTGCCGAACCAGCCTCGACCGCAGCCATCGCCTGTACGGACTCATATCCTTCGATATGCATTGTAGCCCATCCGCATGCTGCGTGAATGACAGCCCCGAATGACCATACGCCAATGGCCCAGAGATATCCTTTCTTGGTTCCCATCCAGTCCACGAACTTGCCGGCGAAAAGCATGCAGATCGCGTAGATGATCGAGAAGAAAGCGGTGATTGTACCGTAGTCGTTGTCGGTCCAGTGGAATTCCGGTGCGATGAAGTCTTTCCATGTGAGGGAAAGCACCTGGCGATCCATGTAGTTGACGGTAGTCGCCACGAAAAGCAGTACGACCATCCACCAGCGCCAGTTGGTCATCAGTTCTTTGCCAGTGTCTTTTTTCATTTTTATCTGTGGTTATTGGTTATTCCGTTTCAGGCATATGATGCCAGATGCAAAATTATGAATTATTTCCGAAAATCCGTGTGCGGGCACGGTAAAAAGGCTGTATTAACAGATTTTTTTATCATATTTGTATGTCTTAATTATAATGAAAATATGAAAGCCGAGATCAGCAAAGTCACTATCAACGATGTCGCGAAGGCGGCTGGGGTTTCCAAGGGAACTGTTGACCGTGTGATCCACAACAGGGGAGAGGTGTCCCGTAAAAGCCGAGAAAAGGTCCTTCGCGTCATAGATGAACTTGGCTTCAAGCCTAACCTCTATGCGTCTCTTCTGGCTTCCCAGAAGGAAAGGACCATCTGCTGCATCATACCGGAATGCCGCCCTGGGGAATTCTGGTCCATGACCCGGAAAGGTATTCAGGATGCTGCGGCGGTTGTTTCGAGATATGGGGTGAAGGTGGTATGTGCAGGATTTGACCAATATAGTGTGGATTCGTTCAGAATGGCTTGTGATTCAGTGGTTTCCATGAATCCTTCGGGCGTGCTTGTCGCTCCGATGTTCCGGGACGAGACTATGAGGCTTGCTGATTCTCTCTCATCTTCCGGCATACCTTTCATGTTCCTGGATTCCAAGATCGATGATGCCGGCTATCTTGCTTATTTCGGAATGCCTATGTATGAAAGCGGATATCTCTGCGCTGACATACTCACCGGCGGTCGCAATATTCCGCATAAGGTATATGTGGTACGCATATCACGCGACAAGACAGGCCTGTCGGATCCGACTGCTGCGCGAAGGGCTGGCTTCATGGACTTCATGGCAAGACATTATCCTGAAACACAGATAGAGAATGTGTTCATAGACCCTAAGGATGCAGCATCCATTCACGAAAGGCTGGATGCTACCGTCGGCAGGGAAAAGGACGGACGCTTCGTCGTGATGTTCAATTCCAGGATACATCTTGTGGCGGATTATCTGTCTGTCAAGGGATTTCATGACTGCCGTGTCGTAGGTTTCGATGCTCTTGAACGTAATGTCGCCGCCCTTAAGGATGGTACTGTATATGCCCTGATAGCTCAGCATACCGATCGTCAGGCTCTTGATGCCGTCAATGTCATGACCGATCATCTGCTTTTAGGTTCTCCAATCGCAAAGAGGGATAATTTCATACAGATGGACATCCTGAACCGTTACAATTGCGACTATTATCTATAGTCGTTCCGATTCTTCCGGATAATGCGGATTTTACGTAAAATCATTAATTTAATGCACTGTTTCAAAGAATTTGATTAAATTTGCAGGTTATTACCAACATTAGATATACCGCAAATAATATGGCAAAATTCTTTGATCCGCCTCAGGCGAAGCCTCTTCTTCCGAAGGAGAAGATCGACAGCGTTTACAAGTCCATGAGATTCAAGGTCTTCATGGGTTCGTTCATCGGCTATGCCGCATATTATCTGGTCCGCAAGAACCTTTCACTGGCTTCAGCCGACATGATCGCGGAAGGCCTCATCGACAAGCAGGGAGTCGGTATCGCGGCTTCTGCAGTTTCGATCGCCTATGCTTTCAGCAAGTTCGGCATGGGTATGCTTTCAGACCGTTCGGATGCGAGGAAGTTCCTCACGATAGGTCTTGTCATCGCATCTCTCGTGATGATGTCCGTAGGCTTCCTTCCTTTCTCGGCTACAAATATGGCCCTGAATGTGGCGATGCTGTTCGTCATCATGCTTTTCGTGGGTGTCCTTTCCGGAATGGGATGGCCTCCTTGCGGGCGAATGATGGCATATTGGTTCTCGAACAATGAACGAAGCTTCAAGATGTCTCTCTGGAACACTTCGCATACCATCGGTGCCGGTACTCTCGGAATCATCGCCATCTTCGGTGTCGGCCTCTTTGCCGATATGGGCATTGCACAGCCTTGGAGGGCCAATTTCATTGCTCCTTCTGTAGTCGCCCTTGTTCTGGCTGCTTTCTGCTGGTGGGCATTGAGAGATACACCTGAGTCATGCGGTCTTCCATCTGTGGCAGACTGGAGAAATGACCATTCAGGCGTGAAGACCAAGGAAAAAGTAGGCGAGAAGGTTCCTTTCAAGACCCAGCTCGTTGATTATGTCCTCAAGAACAAGTGGATCTGGTTCATCGCTCTGGCGAATGCATTCGTGTATATGGTAAGATACGGTGTCGGTGACTGGGCTCCTACATATCTCCAGGAAACAGGCATCATGACAGGTGCAGAGAGTAAGCTCGCATTCTCTATCCACAATTATGTCGGAGCTGTCGGAACAATCGTTTGCGGATGGATCTCCGCCAAGTTCTTCAAGGGCAAATGTGCTCCTCCTAACATCATCTTCATGAGTCTCGTGCTCGTCGGCTGTCTCATCTACTGGCAGGTGCCTGCACTCGCGGCCGCTACGGGAATCTCAGCAAAGGTATGGGTATATGTGGCCCTCATCCTCATCGGATTCTGCATTTACGGCCCTGTGGCCCTCGTCAGTATCCAGGCTCTCAATCTCGTTCCTAAGAATGCAGCCGGTACTGCAGCCGGCTTCGTAGGCCTTTCAGGTTACCTCATCGGTGACTCGCTCCTTTCAAAGATCATCGTCGGCGGTATCGCAGACAAGAGCTGGGACATGGCAAACTTCACAATGGTGATCGGTGCTGCACTCGGTATCCTTCTTTGCGTAATGACTCTGAAGTCGGAAAAGAACTGATTGCTAATATGAAGAGAATCATTTCATTGCTGGCTGCAGCCGCAGCAATAGCTCTGGCAGTTTCGTGTGGCAAGGAGCCGGAACCTGATGTGGATGTTCCGGAAAAGCTTGATCTCATGATCAGTCTTCCGGCAGTAATTGACGGAGCTGCCGGTGATGTCATTTCAGTGAAGTATTATTCAGGAAAAGGCCCGAAATCAGGCGATTCTGTTGTCCTGAAGAAAGGCTCGTCTGAAATATCATGTGAAATCGTTTCCATCGACAGCGAATCATTCAGCTTCAAGATAGCATCGGAGGTGGAAACTGGAAAATATACATTCTGCATACGCAGAGGCGACCTAACTCAGGCTGTCAGGGATGTCCAGTTCAACATCGAGAAAAGAAGCGAGATACCTGAGAAGGAGGGCTTCAATATCTATGGACAGATCTCATGCGACGGTGCCGGTGTCCCTGGAGTTGTCGTTTCTGACGGAGTGGAGGTGACCGTAACCGACAATGACGGAGTGTATTACCTTAAGTCCAAGGAATACAACAGAGTGGTGTTCATGTCGGTTCCAAGCGGTTATGAAGCTGAAACGTCAGGAGTGCTTCCGAAATTCCACAAGGTACTTGACGGAAATGCGGCTACGACAGAGAGGGCGGACTGGAACCTCGTGAAGGTTGAGAATCAGAACCATATCATGTATGTCCTTGGTGACATGCATCTTGCAAACAGGACTAATGACCTCAATCAGTTCGCCAACTTCACTGCCGATCTTGGCGCTCTTGTCTCATCGAACAAGATGAAGAAGCAGTATGCTCTGACATTGGGAGACATGACGTGGGATCTTTACTGGTATGACAACGCGTATGACCTCAATTCATATGTCGAGACGATGAATTCAAGTATTACGGGACTTCAGATATTCCATACCATAGGAAATCATGACCATGACATGCTTTCTGCCGGAGACTTCAATACGGTTTCCGCATATAAGAAGACCGTAGCTCCTACCTATTACTCCTTTAATATTGGCGATGTGCATTATGTCGTTCTTGACAATATCCTCTGTACGAATGATGGAACCGGAAACAGGACATATGATTCAAGCCTTACGATAGATCAGATCGACTGGCTGAGGAAGGATCTTTCATATGTTGATAAGTCCAAGGCTCTTGTGATAACCATGCATGCTCAGATGTATGACGAGAAGGGAAAGGCTTCGATGGCTTTCGCTTCAGAGCTGGAGGAACTTTGCAACGGATATGAGACCCATGTGATCAGCGCACATACCCATGTCGTATGGAACAACGACAAGACAGCGGAAAACGGAATATATCATCATAACAGCGGTGCAATCTGTGCTACATGGTGGTGGACCGGATATTATACTTCCGGACTCGGACTTTGCAAGGACGGTTCTCCAGCCGGATATTATGTATATGAAATGACAGGATCCGATGTCAAATGGAGGTTCAAGCCTACAGACAAGGATTTCAGCCATATGTTCCGTACGTATGACAGGAATGAGATCGTTCTTTCAGCGGCTGGGTTTGCACCGAATGCCGATTCCGGACATGCATCTTCATTCGAAAAGACAGCGTCCCATTGGGTATCGGGCAGCACTGACAATTATGTGTATATCAATGTGTTTGATTATGATCCTTCGTGGAAGATAGAGGTGACGGAGAATGGAAAGAGCCTTCCTTATGAGGTGGTAAAGGTCAAGGATCCTCTTCATCTTGTGGCGTATGAGGCCAAGAGATATAATGAAAACAAGACTCCGACCTCAAGCTTCAATGCCTATACCGTGAATTCGCATATATTCAGGGTACAGGCTTCTTCTGCCACATCCACCCTTGAAATAAAGGTGACCGACAGGTTCGGAAACTCTGCTTCGGAGAGCATGAAGCGCCCTAAGGCTTTCTCTCTTCAGGCATACAGATAAGATCTTACAACTATTAACAATACTAACTAATCATTAAGTTTATGAGATTACTTAAATCTTTCGCTGCTTCTCTGGCTTTTCTGCTTGCAGGCTTCAGTGCCTTTGCGCAGAACAGAGAACTGTCCGGTGTCGTACTGGACGCGACTGACTTCCCGCTCATCGGCGTGGCTGTCATCGTTGACGGAACGACAAACGGAGTCATGACAGCAGATGACGGAACGTTCACATTGACCGTACCGGCTACTGAAGTCATTCTTAATGTGTCGTCACTTGGTTACGAGACCAAGCTTGTTACAGTGCCTGCGACACAGGACAAGGTTACAATCTATCTCGCAGAAGACAACATGATGATCGAAGAGACCGTCGTTGTCGGCTACGGTACTCAGAAGAAGGTCAACCTCACCGGTGCTGTGGGTGTGGTTGACAGCAAGCAGCTCGAGGACAGAACATCGCATAACCTCAGTGCAATGCTTCAGGGTTCTGTTCCAGGCCTTAATATTTCGACATCAAGCGGTAATCCCGGCAGCTCCGGAAGCCTCAATATCCGTGGTATCGGATCTATCGGTTCAGGTGCCGACACTACTCCTCTCGTGCTCATCGACGGCGTCGAGGGTGAGATCGACCGTGTCAATCCTGCCGACGTTGAGTCTATCTCAGTCATCAAGGATGCTTCTGCGGCAGCTGTTTATGGTGCCCGTGGTGCTTTCGGTGTGATCCTCATCACTACGAAGAAGGGTTCTGACAATGAAGGAAAGGCTACAGTACGTTACAGCGGCCGTTTCGGATGGGAAGAGCCTACTACATCGACCGATTACGAGACAACTGGTTATTGGTCTGCATTCATCCACAACATGTTCTGGAAGGCTGATAACGCCAACTCGAAGTATATCCAATATACTGACTATGACATGCAGCAGCTCCTTCTCCGTATCAACGACAAGACAGAGCATCCTGACCGTCCATGGACAGTGATCGAGAACAGAAACGGAAAGGATACCTATATGTATTATGCGAATACAGACTGGTGGCATGAGCTTTTCGTTGACCGTCATCCTGTACAGCAGCATCAGATATCCCTCAGCGGCGGATCAAAGGCTGTGAAGTTCTATCTCTCGGGAGCTTTCGACCAGCAGACCGGTATCGTGAAGAAGAATCCTGACGTGTTCACAAAGTACAATCTCCGTTCGAAGATCGACTTCAAGATCAACAAGTATGCGAAGATGACCAACAATACGTCATTCTACAGCTCTACATATGATTATCCGGGCGTAGGAAACGTCGAGAATGCAATCGCATATGCCGCTAACCACGGTCTTGCATGTTTCCCTCTCCAGAACCCTGACGGATCATGGATCTATTCGACTCCGCACCTCAACTACAAGGTTGCCAACGGACGTCATATCGTTTATGGAAACGGTTACAACACAAACCTTGACAGGAAAACCGATTTCTCTAATACAACCGAGCTCACAATCACTCCTGTAAAGCAGTTCAACATCGTAGGTAACTTCACTTACAGATTCCACCAGAACCGCAACACAAACAGATCTACCAATATGGTATATTCTGATTATCCAGGCCAGTTCGGTGCTTATACGACAGGTGCAGGTGACAACAATCTCTATGAGACAGTTCAGACCATGAATTACCTTGCTGCAAACGTATTTGCAACATATGAGGATTCGTTCAAGGAGAACCACAACCTCAAGGTAATGGCCGGTTTCAATTATGAGTCATATTACAGAAAGGCCATCGATGCTACAGGTTACGACCTCATCACCGACGAGCTTTCAGACTTCAACCTCATCACTACCACAAGACAGCCTGTCCTCGGCGGTGGTCAGACAATCTATGCTCTTGCCGGATTCTTCGGCCGTATCAACTACGACTACAAGGGCAGATATCTTCTCGAGGTTTCAGGACGTTACGACGGTACTTCACGCTTTGCCGAGGGACATCGTTTCGGATTCTTCCCTTCGGCTTCTGCCGGATGGCGTATCTCTGAGGAGAACTGGTTCGCTCCAGCAAAGGACGTTGTCAACAACCTCAAGCTCCGTGCATCATTCGGTAGCCTCGGTAACCAGAAGGTGACCAACAATGCATGGATGAGAAAGATCACGTTCGACAACTTCGCCGCTTATTCGTTTGACGGTTCTGCAATGGGACGATATGCTACCATTTCTGCTCCTAATGCATCAGACCTTACTTGGGAGACATCGACACAGTACAATGCAGGTATTGATGCAGGAATGTTCAATGACAAGCTCATGTTCACTGTCGAGGGCTTCATCCGTGATACCAAGGGCATGCTCCAGCAGGGTGTCGCTCTTCCAGGCGTATATGGCGCTAACTCTCCTCTCATGAACAGTGCAGACCTCCGTACATCAGGTTACGAGCTTTCGTTCAGCTGGAGAGATCAGCTTGATCTCGGCGGCAGACCGTTCGGCTACAGCATTTCTGCAAACCTTTCCGACAACAGGACCATCATCACCAAGTATGACAACCCTGAGAGGACATTCGCAAAGGATTACTATGAGGGTATGGAGCTTGGCGAGATCTGGGGATTCGTTACTGACGGTCTTTTCCAGAGCGATGCAGAAGCTCAGGCATATGCACAGCAGGTTGATCTCAGCTACATCACAAAGCGTCTGACAGGTGGATGGCTTGCCGGTGACCTCAAGTATGTCGATATCGACGGTGACGGTAAGATCGGCCTCGGTTCAGATACAGTTGACAAACCTGGTGACAGAAAGATTCTCGGAAACACCAATGCTACTCTTCAGTATGGCTTCACTCTCGCTTTCGACTACCTCGGATTCGATGTTTCGGCATTCTTCCAGGGAACAGGTAACCATTACTGGTATCCTAATGGCGAGTCAATGGCATTCTGGGGACCTTATTCACGTCCTTACTGCTCGTTCATAGCAGATGACTTCCTTGATCATGTATGGGCTGAGGATAACACAGACGCATATTTCCCACGTCCACGTGCTTATTCTGCATACACTTCAGGTGCATACCTTGCCAATGTGAATGACAGATATCTCCAGAATATCAGATATCTCAGATTCAAGAACCTTACAGTGGGTTATACCGTACCTCAGAACGCGACAAGAAAGATCGGTATCGAGAAGGTGCGCGTTTACTTCTCTGGTGAGAACCTTGCTTACTGGTCTCCATTCAAGCAGCACAGCAAGTACATCGATCCTGAGGCTGCATTTGACAGAAAGAGCGGCGGAAGCCTTACACGTTACAACAACGCATTCTATCCATGGCAGAAGACCATGATGTTCGGTGTTGACATCACATTCTAGTCAAGTTGAATCATTAAAGAATTATGAAGATGAAAAAATATTTGATAATGATAGCTGCTGCAGCTCTCGCCTTCGCTTCTTGTGACATGCTTGACAAGGAGCCGTTGTCAGAGATGTCTCCGGAGTCTTATTTCAAGACTGAGCAGGATCTCCAGCTTTTCTCAAACACATTCTATAACAACCTTCTTCCTAAGTCGCCTTACGGCTACCAGAGCGATCATTATGTAAAGCAGACTATGTCTGACGAGCTTCATGGCGGTTCTTACCGTATCGTTCCTAACTCAGGCAGCGGCTGGTCATGGGGAGACCTCAGGAAGATGAACACTCTCCTCGGCTATATCGACAATTGCGAGGACGAGAAGGCAGTAACCGAATATACAGCTCTCACAAAGTTCTTCAGGGCTTTCTTCTATTACGAGAAGGTGAAGAGATTCGGTGACGTTCCATGGATCGATAAGGAACTCGGATCTGCTGACGAGGCTCTCTGGAACCCAAGAGACAACCGTGAGGTAGTCATGCAGCACATGCTCGAGGATATCAACTATGCCATCGAGAACCTTCCTGCACCTACCACACAGTTCCGTGTGAACAAATATACTGCACTTGCACTCAAGGCTCAGTTCTGTCTCTTCGAGGGTACTTTCAGAAAGTATCATGCAGGTGAGTCAACACTCAAGACCCTTCCTGCTGATGCAAAGGACTACAGGTTCTATCTCAAGGAAGCTGCTGATGCCGCTAAGCAGATCATGGACAGCGGAAAGTACTCGCTCTATTCTACAGGAAAGCCTGAGCAGGATTACCGCGACATGTTCGTGCTTGAGGACAGTGATTCGAACAAGGAGTTCATCCTTTCCATCAAGTGTGATTACGGTCTCGCCATCTTCCACAACGGTACTGCATACGGTCTTCTCCCGTCACAGGGACGTATCGGTGCTACAAGGAAGTTCATCGACAGCTACCTCATGAAGGACGGTTCACGCTTCACAGACAAGGCAGGCTGGGAGTCAATGGAGTTCGCTGCTCAGGTGGCTGACCGTGACCCTCGTCTCGCACAGTCTTTCCGTACTCCTGGCTATACCAGAATCGACGGAACCGACATCCTTGCACCGGATCTTTCTTCAAGCTGTACAGGATATCAGACAATCAAGTGGGTGATGTCATGCAAGGCTAACGGCGGTGACTCTGACCGTGTTGACCGTTCAACAAGCGACCTTCCTGTATATCGTCTCGGCGAAATCCTCCTCATCTATGCAGAGGCAAAGGCCGAACTCGGAGAGCTTACCCAGGAGGATCTCAACAACTCGATCAACCTTCTCCGCAAGAGGGTAGGAATGCCGAGCCTTACACTTGGTGTGACTGCTGACCCATATCTCACAAATCCATCATACGGATATACCAACCCTAAGCTTCTTGCTGATCCTAACCTTGCGATCATCCTCGAGATCCGTCGTGAGAGAGCCATCGAGCTCGCACAGGAGGGCAACAACCGCTGGTATGACATCGTACGCTGGAGAGAGGGCAAGAGCGTTGACCAGCCTTTCTATGGCCTTTATTTCCCAGGTCCTGGCGAATATGACATCAATGGTGACGGCAAGCTTGACTACTGCCTCTATGAAGGTGACGTGAAGCCGGATTCAAAGGCGACATCTGTCCTCAAGATCGGTTCGGAGATTCTTCTCAGCAACGGAACAAGCGGATATGTAGAGCCTCACAAGGGTGAGACACATACATTCAATGAGAACAGAGACTACTATTATCCGATCCCAAGCGACGAGCGTTCTCTCAACCCTAACCTTACCCAGAACGATGGTTGGGACGATGGTCTTGATTTCTAACAATTAAACTATAGATGAGATTATGAGATTTATTAAGAATCTATATATATCAGCCTTAGCTGCAGTAGCCGGTGTTCTCGCGTTTACCGGCTGCCAGCCTGAGGAATCTCCGCTTTCAAGAGCTATCATGACCAGTGTTTCAGGTCTTGAGTTCGACGCTCTGAATGCTGAGCCGCAGACCATTACGGTTTATGCGGATGCTGACTGGACCGTTGAGGCTCCTGAGTGGATTACCGTTGACAGGACTTCAGGCAGCCGTACTATGGATGTCACCATTTCCGTGGCAGACAACATGCGTGACGGTGCAATGGACAACCCGAAGAAGGATACTGTCATTTTCAGAGGATATAACCTTCTTTCAAATGCATATGTGATTGTAAGCCAGGGTGGTGACAAATACAGGGATGTGCCTCCTGTAATCATTCCGGAAGTGTACGCCATGAAGGATGAGGAAGTTGTCATCCTTGATCACGTCGCAGTCGTGGCTGTTTCTGCAAACGGCTTCGTCGTGAATGACGGAAACGAAAGCATATATGTAGCAAGCAAGGAAGACCTTGTAATCGGTGACGGAGTTCATGTAAGAGGTTCAAAGGGAACACTCAATGACATTCCTGCGATCACTGTATGCGACCTTGTGGAGAAGAAGGGCGACAATCGTGCTCCTGCATATCCTCTCATCAAGGACATCACTCCTGCTCTCGATGCATATGCACCATCAAAGATGGAATATGTAGAACTTACAGGTTCTCTTGACGGCATGAATGTGGCTGTCGAGGGTGCTGTAAGAGTTGGAGCGATCCTCGATCCAGCAGCTGAATTTGATCTTGCTGCCATCAACGGTCACAATGTCACTGTCAGAGGTTTCAGTTTCGGTGCTACAGTTTCTGTCGTGAACATCATCGTGACTGAAATCGTTGACCTCGGTGTTAACGAAATCATCTACTTCACTGATAACTTCGACTGGTTCGCTGACATCGCTTCTGCAGAGGGAGCAGGTGATGCTGTAGGTACAGATGATCCTGGTACAACCGCTCCTAACGTATGGAAGATGGGTTCAAGCGCAGACTTCTTTGCAAAATTCAATGAGATCGGCTACCAGTATCTTTATGGTACTGTAGGTTCTACAGAGTTCGTGGCAGGTCCGGCTCAGGAACCTAATTCGAAGGTAGGCAAGGACGGTTCGCTTTATATCCAGTCCAACTATCTCAAGTTCGGCCAGACCAGCTACAGTGGAGCTCTCGTTCTTCCTGCACTTTCTGCAATTCAGGGTGCAGCGAACATCCAGATCGAGTTCGACTGGTGCTGGCAGGTGACAGGTGCATACAAGCCTGACATCATGACTCTCTCAGTTGACGCTACGGCCGGTGCATTCGCTGACAGCGGATCGTCAACAAGCAACGAAATCGAGTCAGCTCAGTCACAGGTTGACGGAGACAGCCATATCCAGTGGCAGCATGTAGTGCTCGTTCTCAACGGAGCTACTCCTGAGACAGTACTTACCATCAGACCGACAAATGCCGACCCTACAGTACAGAATCCTGCAAGAAAGCAGAACCGCTGGTATCTTGACAACATCAAGATCATCGACGCTGGCGGTGCTCCTGTAACTCCACCAGCAGGCGGAGCCAAGACCGTTTATTCTGATGATTTCGAATGGATCGCTCCAATGGCAACAACCGAGGGAGCAGGTGACGCTGTAGGTACAGATGATCCAGGTACTACTGCTCCTAATGTATGGAAGATGGGCACAAGCGCTGATTTCTTTGCTAAGTTCAACGAGATCGGCTACCAGTATAAGTATTCTACTATCGGTTCTACCGAATTTGTAGCAGGTCCTGCACAGGAACCAAAGTCAGATGTCGGCAAGGAAGGCTCACTCTATATCCAGTCCAACTATCTCAAGTTCGGTCAGACCAGCTACAGCGGTGCTCTTGTACTTCCTGCTCTCTCTGCAATCGAGGGTACTGCAAACGTATGCATCGAGTTTGACTGGTGCTGGCAGGTTACAGGTGCGTACAAGCCTGACCTCATGACTCTTTCAGTTGATGCAAGCGTAGGCCAGTTCCCTGATTCAGGTGCTCCTACAAGCGTGGCTCTTGAGTCTGCACAGTCAACTGTCGATGGAGAAAGCCATATCGCATGGCAGCACGTGTCCATCGTTCTCAACGATGCGACAGCTGAGACAGTCCTCACTATCAGGCCTACAAACCCTGATCCGACTGTCCAGAACTCAAGAAAGCAGAACCGCTGGTATCTTGACAATATCAAGATCGTTACTGTAGAGTAACAACAGGTTCCTATATATGAGAAAGCCGGTGCAGATCTCTGCATCGGCTTTAACAGATAAGATATGATCTTATGAAGAAGTTACTTTCATTTTTTGCTGCACTGGCAGTCTCTTTCAGCATTGCTTCAGCCCAGGAATACCTCCCGAAATGGCAGGAGGGATATATGGATATCCATACAATCGCTACGGGAAGGGGAGATGCAACCTTTATCGTGATGCCTGACGGTACAACCCTCATGATCGATGCCGGAGACAACGGCAAGCTCAAGGATCCCCAGCATCCCGATACCACCAGAAGGGCAGGTGAGTGGCAGGCCATATATATGAAGAAGGTCATGGAAGACCTTCCTGACAGGAACAAGGTGGATTATGCGATGATCACCCATTTCCACGATGACCATATGGGAGCTGTACGTCAGATGCTTCCCGGAAGCAATGGCTACGGTCTTTCTGGCATTACGCTGGTAGGTGAATTCGTGGATTTCGGCACTTTGATCGACAGGGCATATCCGGATTATGATTTCCCTTCAAAGAAGAACGTGAACAATGCCAACAAGGGCTTCATGCCTGAGTATCACAAGTTCGTGGAGCATAAGATGGCTCATGGAATGAAGATGGAGAAATTCGATGTCGGCGCATTGAACCAGATCAAGATGCTCAACAATCCTAAGAAGTACAGGAAGAATTTCGAGATCCGCAACCTTGCTGCCAACGGCGAAGTCTGGACCGGAAAGGGCGAGGATGCCGAAAAGCAGTACAAGGGAGATCCGAAGCTTTTTGACGAGAATGTGAACTCTTGTGCGATCCGTATAACATACGGCAATTTCAAGTATTACAACGGAGGAGATCTCAGCGGTGGAAACTGGGACATATATAAATCGAAGGAAAGGGACATGGAGACCCCTGTAGCCAAGGTCTGCGGCAAGGTGGATGTCATAAAGGCAAATCATCATGGCTATTACGACACCTGCAACGGCTTCTTCATGAATACTCTTTCACCTGATGTTGTCATCATCGATGCGCGAAGCAACAATCATCCTGTACCTTCTACTATGGCCAGAATGACTGATCCGCTCGTATGGACAGAACAGGGCGAATTCTATATTACCGTTGACAAGGCGCGCGAAAAGCTCAGCGAAGAGCTCTGGAGCCATTTCAAGCCTTGGGGCCATATTGTCGTGAGGGTATATGATGGCGGTAAGGAGTATCAGGTGTTCGTCCTCGACGCAGATACTACCGATTATCCGATAATATACAAGTCTGATATCAAGACAGCAGGAAAATAAACTATAAGATATGAAGAAGATATTTGCCATAGCAATGGCGTTCATGATGTTCGGCGGCATCGCCGAAGCCAGGAAGGTGTCCGGCAGCGTGGTCTCCGGTGAGGAAAAGCTCGCTGGTGTCATCGTTACTGACGGAAAGAATTTCACAACTACAAAGAAGAACGGCAAGTTCTCTTTCGAGATCAAGGATGATGCGGAATTCGTTTACATTGTGACTCCGTCAGGCTATGTGGCTGACTGGAGCACAGGCGTACCGGCTTTCTATCAGGAGGCTGCAGGTCGTGACAGGTTCGTATTCGATCTTCAGAAGACAGATGCATCCGGTGACTACTCGATTGTGGCCATTGCCGATCCACAGACACGTGACGAGAAGCAGTTCGCCAAGTTCGCAGACGAGCCGATGGCAGATCTCTGCGAGACAGTCACGACTCTGACAGGGGCTTCAGTGGGCCTTGCTCTTGGTGATATCTGCTGGGATTCTCTTGAGCTTCTGGAAAGCTACAGGAAGGAGATCGTCCGCACTGGAATCCCTTTCTATCCTGTGGTCGGCAATCATGACCATGAGCTCGAAGCTCAGGGTGATATACAGACTACAGCAGCATACAGGAAGGTCATGGGCCCCGAGAATTATGCCTTCTGTCTTGGCAAGGACGTGGTGATCGTTCTCGATAACATCATATATGACACTCAGAAGAAATATCAGGAAGGATATGCTTCTCATGTGATTTCATGGGTGAAAGGTCTGGAGGCTCTTCTTCCTGAAGGCGCATCCCTTTATATCGCTCAGCATTCTCCTGTGAAATACTGGGAGAACGGACGCAAGATTATCGGTGCATCCGATCTTATCGATATCGTGCGTGGACGCAACGTCACCTTCATTTCGGGTCATACTCATGTGAATAACAACCTTGAGTACGAGAAGAACATAACTGAGCATAATGTGGCTGCAATTTGCGGTTCATGGTGGGATACAGACCATTGCACAGACGGCACTCCAAGAGGATACAAGGTGTTTACTATGAAGGACGGCAGACTCAGCTGGTACTACAAGTCTGTAGGACATGACAAGGACCATCAGGTGGAGCTTTACAAGCCAGGGCAGACTCTTCAGCATCCGAACAGCGTCGTGGTGAACGTATGGGACTGGGATCCGGCGTGGAAGGTGGAATGGTTCGAAGATGGAAAGCCGATGGGCTCTCTCAAGCCTGTGAAGGAATATTCACCTCTTTATATCCATGAAATCAATGAGGCTTTCGCCGGCAGGAAGATTCCGGGATATAAGCAGCCGAACATCAATTATCATTATTTCGCAGCGACTCCGAGCCAGTATGCGAAGAATGTGACCATATCCGTGGAGAGCCGTTTCGGAAAGAGATGGGTCTATAATGTGGATATGTCGGAATATGTTGACGTGCAGGCCCATAGAGGAGGAGCCGGACTCATGCCGGAGAATACCATCGAGGCCATGAAACATGCTCTCGACATGGGTGTCAACACTCTTGAACTTGATCTTCAGATCAGCAAGGACGGTCTGGTGGTCGTATCTCATGATCCGTATTTCCACCATCGTTATGCCATCCGTCCGGACGGAAGCCATGTTCAGAAGGATGATCCTAAGGAGTATATCTATACCATGCCTTATAGTGAGGTCGCGAAATATGATGTAGGAAGCCGTCCGAGCGAGGTGTGGCCGGAGAAGGCTTGTGTCAAGACCGTGAAGCCTCTTGCGGATGATCTGATAGATTTCGTCGAGAACTATACGAAGGAAATGGGCTATTCTCCTGTAAGATACAATATCGAAATCAAGTCTAAGGACGCTGCAGGCGAGGGACAGAACTGGCCGACTTATGACAGATTCGTTTCCGAGTGCTGCAAATTCCTTCATTCAAAGCATCTGGGAGACAGGCTCGTGGTGCAGAGCTTCGACGTGAGGGCGTTGAACTACATGAATGAGAAATATCCGGAATTCATCCTTTCATATCTTGTCGATGCCAAGGCTCCGGATTTCGATACATATATGGCAATGTTGAAGTTCACTCCTCAGTGGCTCAGTCCTCATCATACAATCACTGATGAAGACCTTGTGAAGAAATGCCATGAAAAGGGTATGAAGATAGTTCCTTGGACTGTTGACGCACCGGAAGATATCAGGCGCATCCTCGATCTCAAGGTCGATGCCATCATTTCAAATTATCCTGACAGGGTTCTGGAACAGACCAGAGGATTCGTATATGCAAAGTAAGCATCCGTCTGCAGCGGACAGTTTATAGATTTTCAGAGAGCTCCAGCCAACGGAGCTCTTTTTCGTCTGTAAGCTCCATTATCTGCCCTATGCGCTCAGATGCCGACTGCAGTTCCTCGAAAGGAAGTGTGCCGCTGCCGAGCTTATCCTCCAATGCCGCCTTTTCAGCAGCCAGGGATTCAAGATCCTTTTCAAGCTGTTCGAGCTCTTTCTGCTCCTTGTAGCTCAGTTTCTTTTTCTTTGCCGGAACTTCCGGTGCTGATGATACGGCCTCCTTGGCAGCCTTTTCCTTTGCTGCCTTCTCCTCGGCACGAGCTATCGAGCGCTGCTCTGCCTCATATTCCTTTATGAATTCGCGATATTCGCTGTAGCTTCCCACGAAGTCCTTTACAAGGCCGTTTCCGCAGAATATGAAGAGATGGTCAACAAGTTTGTCAAGGAAATGACGGTCGTGAGATACTATGATCAGAGATCCTCCGAATTCCTTGAGATACTCTTCAAGGATGTTCAGAGTGACGATGTCGAGGTCATTTGTGGGCTCGTCAAGAATGAGCAGATTAGGCTGCTGCATGAGGATAGTGAGCAGATACAGCCTGCGCTTCTCTCCTCCGCTCAGCTTCTCGATCTTGTTGTTGAGCATCTCGTGCGGGAAGAGGAAACGGTTCAGCAGCCATGTGTCGTTCACTATGTCAAGGACGGTGTCCTGAGGGTTGAAAGACATTCCACTCTGATGGTAATAACCTACCTTCAACGATTCTCCACGTTCGATGGTACCGGTCATGATGCCTGGAGATGACTGCAGAGGAGCGGCTCGCTCCGCAGAAAACAGGGGATATGCTGCGCTCGACCGCTCCTCTGCAGTCATCTCTTGTACCATATCCGGGGTGTAATTCCCCGTAATAAGGTTCAGGAAAGTCGATTTTCCGGCACCATTACGGCCGACAATGCCGACTTTCTCGTATCTCTGGAAATTATATGTGAATCCGTCAAGATAGCATTTGTCACCATAGTAGAAGCTCACGTCCTTGCAGTTCACGATTTTGGTCCCAAGCCTTGTCGCTCCCTTCATTGCTTCCATGCTGACCTGCTTCTGGGTATAGACCTGCGATGCCCTGTCCTTCAGGTCATAGAATGCGTTTATACGATAGCGGGCCTTTCCTGTGCGGGCACATGGAGTGCTCCTGATCCATTCCAGCTCCCTGCGGAGAATGTTGCGTACCTTGTCTGTCTCGGCATTGTAGTTGGCGATGCGTTCCTCACGCTTTTCCAGATAATTCTGATAGTTTCCTTTGTATGTATAGACGGCTCCATGATCCATCTCCATTACTATGTTGCAGACTCGGTCAAGGAAATAGCGGTCGTGGGTAACCATGAGAAGTGTGCAGCGCGAACGGCTGAGGTATCCTTCCAGAAACTCGATCGCATCAATGTCCAGATGGTTGGTAGGCTCGTCCATGATGAAGAATTCCGCCTCGGTGGCAAGCATCTGGGTGATGGCCACACGCTTTACTTCTCCTCCTGACAGCTCCTTCATAAGCTGTTCCGGATCAGAGATATTGAAGTTCGTCAGGAATTTTACCACCTTGCGTTCGTATTCCCAAAGATGCTCCTGGTCAAGTCCTTTGGTGAATTCCACGCTTGATGACATGATCTGATCGAAGATCGTCTTTTCAGGATCAAAGTCATATTCCTGCTCTAAGAACGCGATCTTGATGTCCTTCAGGAACATGATCTTTCCGCCCGAATCGGACTTGTCCTTTCCGGCCAGAATCCTCATCAGTGAAGTCTTTCCTGTACCGTTAGGGGCTATGAGGGCGATCTTGTCACCCTCGTTTATGTTGAATCCGATCTTTTCGAAAAGAATCTTCGGTCCGTAACTCTTCGATATATTCTCTATCTGTAAATAGCTTGCCATACCTATTTAAAGAATTTATCGACTTCCTTCACAGCTTCAGGCAGGGCGAAAACGGCTACGCGGTCATATGCCTGGATATGTGTCTCACCGACGGCGATATATGATTCGTTGCCTCTGATGACTCCGCCGACAATTGCGTTCTTAGGGAAATTCATATCCTTGAGCGGCTTTTTTGTTATGGCTGTATCCGGAGCGACGATATACTCCAGCACTTCGGCATTCGTTCCGCTCATGTATTTGATGAACCTTACCTTGTTGCTTAATGTGAACTTGAAGATACGGCTTGCCGTAATGAGCTTCTTATTGATCACGGCATCGACTCCCATGCTTTCTGCAAGACGTATATACTCGATGTTCTCGACTTCGGCAATCACCCTGGCTATTCCCAGGCTTTTTGCAGCTACGCAGGCAAGGATATTGGTCTCGGAGTTGTTGGTGACTGCAACGAATGCATCATATTCCTTTATCGATTCCTCGATGAGCATGTCGGAATTTCGTCCGTCTCCGTTCACCACTATAACGTTGCTTGGCAGTGTTTCCGAGAGGCTAAGGCACTTCTCCTTGTTCATCTCTATCAACT
The DNA here is from genome assembly GCA_017625725.1 of Bacteroidales bacterium. GTDB lineage: Bacteria > Bacteroidota > Bacteroidia > Bacteroidales > UBA932 > Cryptobacteroides. The sequence continues at coordinate 28,836 of JAGAKH010000050.1, forward strand.
TCACGGAATCAAGCTGTCTTGCCATCTGCTTCGCCACCATCTCTCCGATCGGGCTTCCACCGAGTATCATCACGCTGTTGACCTCTATGTTCCTTTTGCCGATATATTTCATCAGCATATCCATGCCTTCTCTTTTGGAGATGATGAAAACGAGGTCATGGTACTTGAACTTGGTGTCGAATTTCGGAATGATGGTGTCATTGCCACGTGAAATCGCCACGACCCTGAACTTCAGTCCTTCCTCGGCGGCTATCTTGCTGAATTCCATCATGTTCAGGCCGATGAGCGGAGAATCCTCCTCAAGCTTGAAGACTCCCACTTGAAGCTTTCCTCTTGCGAAATCCATCGAATCGCTGGAGGCAGTCCTTCTGAGAAGATCGATGATCTCGCCAGCGGCGATCTTTTCAGGATAGAACATAAGGTCTATACCCATTTCCGTAAACAGGTATTTGTTCTCGTATGAGAGATATTCCTCATTGTTGATCCTGGCCGTAGCCTTCTTGCTTCCCATCTTCTTGGCAAGCATGGCGCTGACGATGTTCACATCCTGTGATTCGGATGGGTTTACTGCAATGAAAAGATCGGCTTCTGCAACTCCGGCCTCCTGCAGCGTACGGATAGCGGAAGGATTACCTTCCACTGTCACGACGTCAGTGTTGGCGGCAAGAGCGTCAAGCCTTTCCTGTCGTTCGTCAATGACCGTGATGTCATTGGCTTCATTGCTGAGCATCTTGGCGAGGTGCGATCCTACCTCACCCGCTCCGGCGATTACGATCTTCATATCATCAAATCTTATAAAAATCCTTGTCTTCTATGCTGCTGAAGATCTTTTCTCCCTTCAGCATGGAGTGCAGGACAATCCATTTCCTGTAAAAACCATGTATTTCTCCGGTACCTTGCCTCAGGTAAAGGGAGATATCTTCGACTGACGGCCTTCTGACCATTCCGGAAGCATCCCTATGTGCCTTCCATACCGACTTGAAGCATTCCGGTTTCATTGTCAGGATATATACAAGGGCGGAAAGTCCGTCGAGACATTTTCTGAATCTTATGGTTCTGCGCGCCTTCCTGCTGCCTTTCCTTGTGGCCTCGTCAACTGGCATCCCTTTCTTTCTCATTGCCAATGCAAATGTCATAGCCAGATTGTTCTCAAGCATCAGCAGGTTGTTCCTGAAGTTCAGATAGAGCTTGAAAGGTGAGGTGGCAGGAAGAGTACCTCCTCCTACATGATATACAATGGATTCCGGTACGATTGTCACCTTATATCCCGCAAGCTGCATCCTCCAGCACAGGTCGATTTCCTCCATGTGGGCGAAGAATCTCTCATCAAGCCCTCCGAGTTCTCCGAATACATTGCTGCGTACCATCAGACAGGCCCCTGTGGCCCATAATACATCGGCAGGGGAGTCGTACTGGCCGTGATCCGTGTCAAGTCGCTTCATCACGCGTCCTCTGCAGAAAGGATATCCGTATCTGTCTAAACATCCTCCTGCCGCTCCGGCGTATTCGAACTTCTCGCGCTCCTGCCAGCTGTGTAGCTTGGGAGCACATGCGCCGCATTCCGGATGATCTTCCATCCATCTTACGAGTGGAGAAAGCCAGTCTTCGGTCACCTCTATGTCTGAATTTATCAGTACGAACAGGTCGGAATCTATCTCTCTGAATGCCTGATTGTATCCTCCGGTGAATCCGAGGTTTCTGTCGAACGTAATCGTCCTGACCTGAGGAAATTCCTCTTTCATTACCTTCAATGATCCGTCTGTGGAAGCATTGTCGGCAACAATCACTTCGGCCCCTTCCACCTTTCCGGCTGAACGCAGCAAGCCGGGAAGGAACTCCCTTAGGAAGTCTTCCGTATTCCAGTTAAGTATGACTACTGCGGTCTTCATGATGGTTCAACCTACAAATATAGTAAAATAGTTGGATAGATTCCTCGTCAAGCTCGGAATGACAGCTACCGGCTGCCGAAATATATGAATACCATTCCGATAAGGATGAGAAGAAGGTCGATCGCCTTGGCCTTGAGGTTACGTTCCTTGAAGATCAGGACTCCGCAGGCAAAGGAAATGAGTACAGAGCCTCTCCTTACGAGAGATACGACGGAAATCATCGATTCCGGTGCGCTCAGGGCATTGAAATAAGCAAAGTCGGCGGTTGCTATGAATATGGATATCAGCGGAATTGCCCAGCTCCAATGGAAAGGCGTGGTGGCCTTTCGGCTCGGATACCAGAGCAAGGCGCATATGACTGTCATGATGATCAGCTGGTAGAGGTTGAACCAGCTCTGGACGAACATCGGTCCCAGTTCCTTCATTATGAACTTGTCATAGAGTCCGCTCAATGCTCCCATTATTGTCGCTCCGGCCACGCAGAATATCCATTTGTTGCGGGTGAAGTCGATCTGTTCCTTCTTGCTGGAACGACTCATGAGGAATATTGAGAGTATGGCGAACAGGACTCCCGTCCATTGGCACCAGTTCAGCCTTTCCCCGAAGAACCGCATGGCTCCGACGAGTACCAGCACAGGCCTCGTGGCGTTTATCGGACCGACAATGGTTATCGGAAGATGTTTCAGACCGAAATAGCCCGCTATCCATGAGCTCAGGACGATGAAAGCTTTCAGTATTACCAGGAGATGAGCCCTCAGAAGCGGGTGAGATGCGGAAAAACCGCTTCCATCTGCAGGAATGCCGTCAGGATATGTTACCGGATCCAGTACGGTTCCGGCAAATATTCCTCCTCCCAGTATGCTGTCTGCGATGAAGGGGGAGAATATCAAAGTTGAGAACAGGGTGTTCAAAAACAGCACTGGAAGGACTGCATTGTCCTTCAGTGCCGCTTTCTTGGAAGTGTCATAAAAACCCAGGAGGGTCGCAGACACGAATGCAAGCAGAAGCCACATCTTGTCTGCCGATATTAATGACAGCCGCAACCGCAGTCGCCGTCATGACCTTCGCCGCAGTGACCGCCTTCGCATCCGCCGCAGTCTCCGTCGTGGCCATGGCATCCGCCACATCCGCATGAATGTACGAATTCGCCGTGGAGCCCTTCTGTAAGCTCCTTTTCTGTCGCTTCACGTACAGAGATCACCTCTCCTGTAAAATGAAGTGTCTTACCTGCCATCTGGTGGTTGAGATCCATCTTAACGGAATCTTCGCTGACTTCAAGAACTACTCCCGGGATCACACCGCCCATGCTGTTCATCATAGGAATCGTGTTTCCTGGTACAAGAAGATCTTCACGTACTTCTCCGTTCACTTCGAATGCCGCCTTTGGAAGGTCGATGATCCTGCTCGGATCGACTTCGCCATAACCGTCAGCCGGTGCAAGGGTCACATCGAATCTGTCGCCAGGCTCCATACCTTCGATATGTGCCTCAAGCTTAGGCAGAAGACTGCCTGTTCCATGAATATAGTCAAGAGGTCTTTCCTTGGTTGTATGATCGACAATCTGTCCGTCAACCTCGAGGTCGTAGCTGAATTCGACTACTGTGTTCTGTGTAATTTTCATATTGTTTTCTTTTTTATATGTTATCATGTTCAAGATGCTTCAGGCAGAGAAGGATACGCCGTCAAAGGCCAGCGACGGTATCTGCCATCTTGCGCTTTCACGTGCATCCGTTCCTGCTGCAATAAGGTTGTTCCACAATTCTATGATGTTGCCGGTTATCAGCATCTCCCTTACAGGATGGGTTATCCTGCCCTTGCTGAAGGCGAAACCTTCTATACCGAAGGAGAAGTCTCCTGTCACAGGGTTGCAGTTGCCCCCGTTGAATCCGCTCACGAGAATACCGTTTCCGGCGAGTTTCATCAGATCCTTCAAAGATACTTCTTTTTCCGCTGACTGCAAGCGCTCTCCCTTGATATATGGCATCAGACATGGCCTTGAGACATCTTCCACCGTCGGTTCCACTCCCATCTTGAGAGCCATGTAGGTATTGACGAAATATTGTCTTACCACTCCGTTCTCTATGATGGCAGAATCTTTCGTGGCCACTCCTTCGGTATCGAACAGCCTTGAACCGTTCTTTCCCGGGGTCCTTGCCAGATCCATCAGTGTCATTCCTTCGCTGAATACCTTCTTTCCCTCGGAATCTTCCAGGAATGACATCTTCTGCTGGATGGATGTCGCATTCAGGGCTGTCAGGAGAGGGGATACCAGTCTTGAAGCCACATTCGTATCGACTATCATCCTGTATCTTCCACTGCGCCTTTTCTTCGGGCCTATCTGACTTACAGCTCTCTCCAATGCTTTTGCCCCGCATTCCACAAAGTCGGTATCAGCTGCCTTCGGAACGGTCTGCCACCAGTAGCCGCTGTATTTGTTGCCATCCGTATCCTTTATAGTCATCTCGGAGAACACACCGAAGGTAGTTTCCATGTGTCTTCCTTCAAATCCCTGTGAATCAACCGTATAGCTGTCGTCTGCGGTACGCGAGTATTCGCATTCTTCTGAAATCAGCGAATATCCCTTGTCCTCGTTTCCCGATATCAGCCTGTCGTATATGCTGAGCTTCATGGCATTTGCAAGCATCGTGTCGGCATCCATCGATTCATGGCTTGCGTCATAGAGTCCGAGCTCAAGACCGGTTACGGCATCTCTGGCTGTACGCTCCGGGGACGGAAGCTGTCTGCACGCATCCTCTCCCAGCATCCTTACCATCACGATTGCCTTGCCGACAAAGTCCTCGAGTTCCTTTTCTTCAAGCCTGTTGGTAGAGAATGTGCCATACCTGCCATTGACGAACAGATACAGATATATGGAGCGGTCAGCGGAATGAGTCACCTTGTCGAGCTCTCCGTTCAGGATGGTATATGAATCCGATATGCATTTGTTCAGATATACCCTGACGCCGTCCGCACCACATGAAAGCGCATGACTGATACAGTGTTTCGCTATGTTCTTTTCCTCAGTTGTAATCATCTTCTTCCGTTTGTTTCCAATTGTTTCGGAATCATTCGCCACCGACAGTGAGCGAACTGATCAGAACGGTAGGCATTCCGCATGATACGGGAACGCTCTGATCCTTTCCGCATGTCCATGTGCCGTTGTCTATCTTGAGATCGTTGCCGACTGCCACTATGTCTGTCAGGGCATGAGGACCGTTTCCTATGATGTTGATGTCCTTTACCGGTGCTGTCAGACGGCCGTTCTCGATCAGGTGGCCGCTTTTCACGAAGAAGGTGAAGTCTCCCTCTCCGATCTTGACCTGTCCGTTGGAGAACTCGTTTACATATATTCCGTTCCTTACTGATGCGATTATTCCATCCGGATCGGCATCGCCGCTTTCCATGTAAGTGGCTCTCATTCGTGGAATAGGGTTGTATCGGAAATTCTCGCGTCGGCCGTTTCCTGTAGGCGCCACGCCATACCAGCTCGCGCTGATCCTGTCATGGAGATATGAGCACAGGATGCCGTCCTTTACCATATAGGTCTTTTCCCCAGGTACGCCTTCGTCGTCGTAATTGCCTGATCCTCTGTTGAATGCAATGGTTCCGTCGTCTATGATGTCAACACCTTCGGGACAGACCCTTTTGCCCATCTTGTCAGAGAATATCGACTGCCCCTTGCGGTTGAAGTCGGCTTCGAATGCATGGCCCATTGCCTCGTGGAGAAGTATTCCGGAAGCTCCGGCTCCCATCACGACGCTCATCTGACCTCCCTTGGGCCTGATGGCATTGAATCTTTCGTCAATACCGCTTACGACCTCGTCGGCAAGTTCCTTCATCAGTTCCGGTCCGATGAGTTCGGCTCCCATGCGGAAACTTCTCGATGCGCTCTTGTTTTCTGTCTTGTTTTCCTGCTGGAATACGGCAGTCACAGTCACGCTTCCCATAGGCCTTGTCTCATATGTGAGTTCTCCAAGGGAATTGTACATCATGACATCGCTTACCGAATCCGAAAGTCTGATAATGACCTTCACTATTCTCCGGTCTCTCGAAGATACGGCTGTTTCCAGCTCCTGCATGAAGGGGAGGAATGTGTCTGCGCTCCTGTCTCTCCAGTTTTCCTTCATGGGGTACAGGTCGGACATGGTGTCTCTAACCTTCATATATGTCCTTCCGTCTGCAGCGGTTCCTGATGCTATGGCAGATGCCGCCTTTGCAGCGGCCAGCATGTCGGCCATTTCCGTATTTTCGGAATATGCATATCCTGTCTTTTCTCCCTTGAGGACTCTGATTCCGACTCCGAAGTCCGTATGGAAGCCTCCGGAAGAAACCACTCCGTCCTTGAGCAGGAGGTTGAAGAATGTCGTATGCTCGAAATACAGGTCACAGTAATCGCCTCCGTGAGCGAGAGCCGTTCCGACCAGGGTCTGCAGCTGGGTTTCCGTTACCTTGAATATGTTAAGATAATTGTTCTTCATGTCCGTTTTTCTCATCTTAGAGGGAGAGTATCTCTCCTGTCTCATCAACAATCTTCTTCCTGTCTTCAGCAATAGCCTTGATCTTTGCATATGTGGCCTCGTCCTTTATGTTGATGATCTCGCTTCCTGATCCTTCGGCTATTACGCGGAAAGGTATCTGCGAATTGTCTGCCAGGATCCATCTTTCGCAGATCGGAGCATATGAGCTGAAGAAATAATATATGCCGACATGATAGCGTCTTCTTATGGTCTCTTCAGGAATGTTATGTCCGCCCGCCTCGACTCTTGCACGTACCCTTTCGACTGCCAGATCCGGAGAATTCAGCCAGAAATACAGGAGTGTGACGGTATATCCGGCATCCTGTGCCATCTTTACCGTCTTGAGCAAGGTCCTTGTCGCCAATGTAGTCTCCACGGCGAAGTCCATCTGCTTCTTCAGGAGATATCTGATCTTCATGATCATATATCTGCTGGCCTGTATCGAAGCCTTTGACGGATCGAACGGTGACAGCCCCTTGGCGAATTCATCTGAATTGACGAATTCCCTGCAGTCCAGCATTTCCGGCAGCAATGAATATGAAGCTGTGGTCTTGCCGGCTCCGTTGCAGCCTGATATTATATACAATCTTGGCATAATGCAAATTTATAAATTACGCGATAGTCGCTACGGTTTATTTATGGGTGACACCGTATCCGAAAAGAGCGAAATCGCCCTTGCATGGATCCTCAGGCCATATTTCTCTGAATGCGTCAGTTATTTCCTGAGCGGTGACGATGTCCTTCTGCTTCCTTCCGGTCAGACCGAGGGCTGTTGCCTGGGCATATACATGGACATCAAGCGGAAGTATCAGACCTTTCTTGTCGGAGTTCTTCCATACTCCGAGATCCACCATCCCGTCGTCCCGGATAAGCCATCTGCGCATCATGCTGATCTTCTTGTTCGGAGCCTTCCTGTCTTCCTTCTGACCGAATATCTGTGTCCTTATGTCGTTGTCACTCAGCCCCTCCAGAGTACCGTACTTCTCGTAAAGTACCTTGAGTCTGCCGCATATCGCCGAGAATTCACTCCATTTTATCGTCCTGTGCAGACTGACATTCTCGTCGCGATATTCTCCGTTCATTATATAATCATATGGCTTCCAGCACATTTCGTCAAACATCCTCCCGCAATCCCTCACGATCATCGCTCGTCGTCCCCATGCCAGATGTGCGGCAAGCAGGGCTGAAATCTCAATATCCGCAAGCGAGGCCTCTCCGGCTTCGTATCTGCGTGCGAACCGTGTCGGGAAGATTATCGGATCTTCCTGAAAATATTTCGGGTTATTATATTCTTCCGCCCACCCAATCAGGGTCTCTTTCAATGCTGTGTCCATAATCTTACAAAGATAGGTATAATCTCAAAACAGGCCATCCCGTCGGACATAAAAAAGAGACGACTGTGTAAGCCGTCTCTTTTTGTGATGCGCTATGAGGATAATTACTCTGTTGCGGACTCGATACGCTTCATGTTGGCGAACATGAATACACCTGCGAGGACGCAGATGGCGATGAGCACAACCCAGATAGACCAGAGCGGAATCTTCATCCAGAGGAGGCCAGGAACTGTTACAAGGTAGTTTCCGATGGCTGTAGCTGCGAACCATCCTCCCATCATCATACCTTTGTACTTAGGAGGAGCAACCTTTGACACGAATGAGATACCCATAGGTGAAAGGAGACGCTCTGCAAATGTGAGCACGAGGTATGTTGAGATGAGCCATGTTGGTGATACGAGGTCAGGGCTTACTGTTCCGCCGAGCTCCTTAGGAGATGCGAGACCGAATGAGCCGAGTGTGAGGATAAGGAAGCCTGC
>JAGAKH010000051.1 GCA_017625725.1 Bacteroidales bacterium
CAGGATGGAAGGCAGTACTTTCTGAGCCTGTAGACGGAAAGGCTACCCTCACGGTGACTGCTCCGGTTACAGTAAAATCGACTCTCGCAGACAGCGGCGCCGATGTTTGCATCCTCGCTTTCTCTGAGCAGAATTTCGCTGCAATCACCAAGATCCAGGTGCAGCTCTCAGACGCTCCGGTAGTTGTTACCCCAATCGCAAATGTGGCAGCCGGCGAAGCTACAGAGACATCACTCACATTCAACGTTGCTACAGCAAATACTACATCATGGAAATACACGCTTCTCCAGGACGGTGAGACAGCTCCAGAGGCATCCGCAATCGCATCGACCGGTACAGAAGGCAACGGCACAAGCGTGACAATCGACAACCTCGAAAGCGCCACGACTTATGTTCTCTATGTCCTCCCGGTAAACGGTGAAATCCTCGGAACAGTGGCTTCATGCAAGCATACGACAGCAACTCCTCCGGCACCTGTAGTGACAGACCTTTATCAGGCATATCTCGACGGACAGGAAATTGAAATCGCAGGAGTGAAATACAGCAAGGCAGCCAATGGAGATCCAATACTTCTTGAAGCGACAGAAGCAAATACCGACATCAGAAGCAAACTCCACCAGAAGACAGGAGTATTCTTCCTTGATGCAGCAGAAGGCGCAAGCTTCACGACTGCAGCTTCAATCGTTGAGATCAAGGGTGGCGAAATAATTCTTGTCGGACGACACACAGACAAGGAAGTTGTGCTCAAACCTGAAAAATTCTTCAAGATGAGCACGGGAGGTATCGCACTCAAGAATATAACACTTGACATGATCATGCTTGACAATGCCGACGGTAACGACGGATATTTCCTTAATAACAGCGGAACTGAAGACTTGACAAAAGTTCATTTCGACGGATGTAAGGTGATCAATATCCAGAAGAATGTCTACACTTCAAGTACAAACGGATGTGCTTATGCAGTGAAGAGTTTCAATATCGTAAACAATGTGTTCGAACTTATTGTTTCAACCAACGTTCAGATGTTCAATTTCTATAACTGTAAGGTTATGGACAAGATCAAGGAGGTGGTATTTGACAACAATATAGTATGTAACAAGGCAACAAATGCAGTATGTCAGATATTCAACTGGGGACAAAGTACAGCACAGAGCGGAACCGTATGGGAGGCAAATGTATCATTCTGTAACAACACACTATACAATACTCCTAGTGCCAACGGTCACTTCAAGTTCTATCAGGTCGGTACTCTCAAGATGAATAACAACCTTCTTTGGGCAGACTCATCAAATACCAATGCAACAGCAATGCTCATCCTTTACAGTCCTGACCAGACAGGTACCGGACTCGAAGCGGAGGGCAACATATCATATGGACTTGCAGAGGGAAAGAACTGGGTGATTGCCCACAGTAACTCCACATTCAAGTTTGCAGAGGGAAACACTATCAATAAACAGGCAGAGGACCCACTCGAAACAGTAGACTATACAACATATACATTCAAGCCTAAAGCAGAATTCGCATCATGCGGAGCACAGAGATAGATAAAAATACTACGATGAAAAACATGAACAAAAACATCACAACAAGCGGAGCGGGCAGCTATACTGCCCCGCTCTGCACTGTCGTGGACATCAGGTCCGAGGGTGTCCTCTGCAGCAGCATCACA
>JAGAKH010000052.1 GCA_017625725.1 Bacteroidales bacterium
AAGAAGCACATTGATGAGGTCGCTCATCTCGGAATCAGGACCGAAGGTCTGGACACACTTGAAGCCGAAGCAAACAAGGCTATCGAGATGATTCAGGAGGTAGATGCTCTCCGTCAGACAGTATCGGAAAAACTGCAGGCCGCCAACGAACAACTTGCTGATGTCAAGGAACTCGCAATGGGCTACCGCCAGACCATCAAGAACAATTTCCCACCTGAGCAATGGGAGCACTTCGGAATAATGGACAAGAGATAAGGTCCGATATTAATTAGCCTTCATACATTGTGAGGGCTATTATTTTGCTGATAGTGTATCTTATTCCTGACCGTTAAATTCCCGTTTCACGGGCATTTAAGGCTGCGTCTCGGAAATGTAAACAAGTTTCCATTTCTCTCGACTTGCACTTAAATTCGGATTTATCTGCGAGAAAAATGCTATTTTATCTGTAACTATTTTGTGGCTGAAGACTATATAGATTTAGAGCCAGTATAAATGGATTTTGCTTCAGAATACAAAAGAAATAGGAACTATTAAAGTATGTGTGATTGCAGTATTTGTCTAACCTTCAGTTTATTACGTTATATGCTATTGATAGATAAGATTAAATGCAAATCTTGCTGATGAAATAAGCAACATGGGTCCGAGGCCGGAATAAAATGCTGCAATAAAAGATGATGGAACGCCTGGAATATTTTTCATGGCTATTCCAAGTCCCATCATGAATATAAGCAGAATCCATCCTCGAACAGGAAATGTCTGCCATATGCTTACTTTATCCGGCAACATGGAAATCCTGTCGCTATATCTCTTCACAATCCTTCGGAACATAAATGAAAAAGCAGCCAGAACGGCAGCTGTAATCAGCAGCAGCCACCAAAGATTCTCTGATGGCTGCATTCTGTATGCACCGATTCCTTTAAATGTGATTGCTATTCCCGGGATTCCCCAGATTACTGCTGCAACAACATATAAGTATTTTCTGTTCATCTGTAATCAGTACTTAACGAAATTGTACTTTTGTCTGATTTCCCCTTTTTCAGTATCTGACAGGCTATTGAAATATGCCTTCCAGCCGGGACAGAAATTGATATGCCATCTCCAGAATCTACCGACAAAAGAATTCGGTTTTGCATCATGCTTTGCCCTCATAGGGCATGTTGAACATTTGTAAGTTTCCATAGTTATAGTGATTAAAAAGTCTCCATCAACTTATGCAGAAGAGTATATAGCTGCATCGCTTCATTACTTTCAAGAGTCAGGCATCCAGCCATCTTTGCAGGAATCTCCGCTACTTTCTCCTGAAGTTCCTCTCCCCTTTCTGTAATTGAAACGATGACCATACGTTCGTCCAGACCAGATCTCTGCCTGATGATCCACCCTGCCTTTTCCATCTTCTTGAGCAAGGGAGTCAATGTACCGGAATCCAGAAAGAGGAGTTTCCCCATATCTCTGATACTGATGGACTTATACTCCCACATTACCATCATTGCTATATATTGGGTGTATGTAAGTCCAAGTGGCTCAAGAAGAGGCGTGTATCTTCTGACCACCTCTTTTGCACAAGCATAGAGCGGAAAACAGAGCTGGTTCTCCAATTTCAATGACTCATTCATAGGAGTTTCAATATATCATTTTCAATCTTTTCCGGAGTTGTCATCGGGGCATACCTTTCAACGACGGTTCCATCCCGGGAGACCAGGAACTTCGTGAAATTCCATTTGATGTCGTTCCCGAGAAATCCTCCCCTCTCCTTCTTCAAGTATTCATATAAAGGATCTGCATCCTTGCCGTTCACATTGATTTTGGCAAACAACGGGAAGGTTGTTCTGTATTTCAATGTGCAGAACTCCTGAATCTCTTCCTCTGTTCCTGGTGCCTGATGTCCGAATTGATTACAAGGGAAATCCAGTATTTCCAATCCTTTATCTTTATATTTTTCGTACAATTTCTGCAATCCCTCATACTGTGGAGTAAATCCGCATCCAGTGGCCGTGTTTACAATCAGAAGAACTTTTCCCTGATACTCTGTCATCGGTACCTCCACGCCCTTGGCGTTACGTACCTTGAAGTCATATATTTTCATAAAGCGTTTAATTTAGGTTGTATACAATCTAATTGTATGCCACAAATGTATTAAACAAATTCTGAATTACAAATTCCAAGCGATTTATTTTAATTTGCTGCAGCCCTCAGCAGGACTAATCAAATAATATGAACTGGATTGTCTTGATTGTAGCCGGCATGTGTGAAGTCGGCTTTACCTATTGTCTCGGACGGGCAAAATCAGTAGAAGGAGTGGAATGGTGGCTTTGGATCGGAGGATTCATCTTTTTTTCTGTGGCTAGTATGTCTCTACTAGCAAAGGCCACTCATACATTGCCGATAGGAGTTGCCTACCCTGTATGGACGGGCATAGGAGCGGTTGGAACAGTACTGGCCGGTATATTCTTTTTTCATGAACCCGTGACATTCTGGCGAATGTTTTTCACATTTACACTAATTACTTCAATAGTAGGACTGAAAGTCTTGTCTTGATAGTAAGTGTTGGGTGTCAGTCTATCCTTTCAACTTCATATCCCCATCCTTGACCCAACCCAGGCGTTTCATGATAAGATGAAAGAAAAGACTTAGAACCGCAGGAGCGATGAAGTAAAGCCCGATGATTTCAGCAAGGAGAATATTATGGTCGGTAGTTGCGGCCATTGTGTCCCAACATCCTATGGGACCTACGAGTCCGGCTGTTCCCATACCTGCACCTGCAGCATTATTGGTCATTTTCAACCATACTGTCGAAACTGGACCAAGAATCGCTGATGTAAGAGTCGGTGCGAGCCAGATTATCGGCTTTCTGGCAATGTTTCCGACTTGCAGCATAGAAGTTCCCAGACCTTGTGAAATAAGTCCTCCGATCCCGTTGTCCTTGTAACTGATAACAGCAAAACCTATCATCTGGGCACAGCAACCTGCAGTTGCAGCACCTGCTGCCAGACCTCCTATTCCTATTGATATGCACAGGGCTGCAGAACTGATCGGAAGTGTAAGGATACAGCCTACTGAAACAGACACCACAATTCCCATGATGAAAGGATTCAGGGCTGTTGCACGGTTGATTACCTCGCCCAACGACATAACCCACTCATTGATAGGTGCACAGCAATATTTGGCGAACAGGCCTCCTGCTACTGCCGTTATGAGAGGTGTGATGATTATATCGACAGGTGTTCGTTTCGATACGAGGGAACCTACTTCTACTCCGACAATTGATGCCAGATATGCACCGATGGGTCCGCCGAACCGATAGCCAAGAGCTCCCACGGCGACAGCAGATATGGTGACAAGTGGCGCACGCTTCAGACCCAAGGCGATGGCCAGGCCGATACAGCCACCTGTAACTGGTGCCGACTGCAGCAGGACAGCGATATCGCTGAGGAAGTCAAAACCAGGAATCAAAGCTATCTGCTTGATTATAAGACCAAGTATGAGTGAGCAGAACAGGCCCATAGCCATATAGCTGAGAGCATCTACTATATATATTCTGAACAATCGTCCGATTGTTGATTCTGTTTTATCGTTCATTCGCTATTTTAAGAGAATAGGTTGATTATCGGATGGCAAAATTATAAATATTTCTTGTATCATTACACTATATTTATCGAATTACATTCTTTACATTTCGACAGGATTTTATAAATTCGTGGATCCAAAAGGAAAGTATCATGAAATACGATTTTGACAAGATTATAGAACGCAGAGGTTCAGGAGCGATCAAGACCGATGTCCTGAAGGAGAAATTCGGCAGGGACGATCTGACACCCCTCTGGGTTGCGGATATGGATTTTGAAACCCCTGAATTTATAACTGATGCCTTGAAAAGACGTCTGGAACACTCACTATATGGCTATACTTCTGAGCCTGAAGAATACTGGCCAACAGTCATTAAGTGGATACAAGACCACCACCAATGGAAAGTAAGACAGGAATGGCTGACTTTCATTCCCGGTATAGTTAAGGGTATAGGTATGGCGATCAATGCCTTACTGGCAAAAGATGAAAAAGTTATAATTCAGCCTCCGGTGTATCATCCGTTCCGTCTTGTTCCACAAGGAAACAGGAGGGATGTTGTGTTTAATCCACTTCATGAGAACGAAGACGGCACGTATTCTATGGATTTTGAAAATCTTGAGGCAGTCTGCGACGATAAATGCCGCATGCTGATTCTTTCCAATCCTCACAATCCAGCCGGTATCGTGTGGTCTCGCGATACCCTCGAACGTCTTGCATCATTCTGCCATAGGCGTGGTATCATAGTCATTTCCGATGAGATACATTGCGATATGGCATTGTACGGACACAAGCATATCCCATTTGCCAGCGTTTCGGATGAGGCCGCAGCATGCAGCATTACTTTCGGCTCGCCCTCAAAGACCTTCAACATTGCTGGGATTGTCAGTTCGTATGCAATTGTACCGTCAGAATCACTTAGAGAAAAATTTTATGGCTGGCTCCATGCAAATGAACTATGTGCACCTCCCCTTTTCTCCCCTATCGCTACAATCGCAGCTTTCAAGGACGGTGAAAACTGGAGAAGACAGATGCTTGAATATATTGAAGGAAATATTGACTGGATCTGCAGCTTCTTTGCAGAATTTATTCCTCAGGTCAAGCCTCTCAAGCCACAAGCTTCATTTCTTGTATGGCTTGACTGCCGTGCCTTGGGACTGAATCATGATGCTCTGGTAGATCTGTTTGTGAATAAAGCCCGTCTCGCATTGAATGATGGGGAAACATTCAATCCAGGAGGACAGGGCTTCATGCGTCTGAATGTTGCAGTACCGAGGTCAGTACTTCATGATGCCATGGAGAGGCTCCGTAAGGCAGTAAGTGACCTATAAGGAAAATAATATTAGCGGTCTGCTATTTCAAGACCGCTTTGCCTCGTTTCCAGTTGCAAAAGTGTAGGTCGGACTGCTTGAAAAGGAAATTCAAGATGGCTGAGTCTCCAAGCTGAAGTCCTATTTCATCGCTTGAATCCAATTGGAACAGGCTAAGCATATCCGGGTAATCATTTCGCGTAGCTGAATTAGCAGGCAATCCAAGAATCTTGATTCCCTTGTCAGTGTCCTCACATTCCGAGAATATGATTTCAAGTTCCGGTTCTGTCAGGGTCTGATCGTCATCGTCCACCATCATGCAGGTCTGGAAAGTCTCCATATTGATTTCTTTGGCATATTTTACAATAAAATACCCTTTTGGCCACTCCCCAAGGCTATTCTCAGTAGGAGAATCATAGCCGAGAAAACTGTCTATGGCTCCGAAGAAATATAACATACCTTCATGTGGCAGGAGGTTTTCCTTGTCGAATGCAGCAATGTCTTCACAATTTATCTGACAGATGAATGTTAACGGATAGTCGAATGTATCTCCATCTTCTTCTACCTTAACTGTCGGATATTGCATATCGGCTGGCATGTCGGGATCTCCCCACCATTTACTTCCGCAAAACAGTATTCTTTCAGTTTTTGCCAGATTGATTTTGATTGCCATAATATCTTGAATATTAAAATGTTAAACTCATACTTAATGAAACAGATGCAACGTAGCCATTATTTCTGTTTATTCTGTCAGCAGGAATGATTGTACCGTAATAATTGACTTCCGGATGCGTCATTACGATTTCTCCTGCTGCAAGAAAATCCAGTTTTGTATCCTTGCTCAATGAGATGCGATATCCGGCACCAACTTTGCCTGAAAATATTTCTTCAGGGGCTTTCTTAATTGAAATACCAGACCCGGCATCAATAAAGGATAACCATCTGTCTCCTTTTGCATTTGTTTTAAAGAAACGGGTCAGCCTTATGGTTATCGGAATGGAATGATGGTAATCTGCTATTCCTGCATATCCGAAACAGGCTGATAAATTCCATAGATCCTTGATATCCATTCCCATATGAATTGCAGCATGGCTGTTGGCATAGAAATTCAGTGCGTTCTTATCTATGTCAACCCTGTATCCGTCTGGTGCAAAGAAGTTCATATGACCTCCAGTCAGAATACTTGCTTTATATCCCCATTCAATGCCATAGGTAAATTCCGTTCTGCTGTTTCCTGCTTTCAGGCAGGTGAGCGACAGAATAAACAAGAGGAATATGGAGATCAGTCTTTTCATCAGAAGTAATATTTGATACCAATTTCAGGCAATAACGAGTAAATCAATCCTGCTTTATAGTAATTCATCTTCAGATACTCGTCCATAATTCTGAGATGAGCACCTACAGTAGGACAGATACAAATAGATATGCTCATACCTCTTGTAAAGGCACATTCGAGTCCGACATTTCCTTTAAATCCGAATACAATTCCTGACCTGTCGTTATATTCGCTACCCCATCCCATAATGATTCCCGGACCGGCATATGCTCTGATAATATTATCGTTCCTGCTTCTTGACTCCCAAAATGCAACATTCCAGGTTGCCGATGCTAGTCCTCCTGGAAGTGCATCCCTGTTAAGGAAAATTTCAGCAAAGTCAGCCTTTATCTTGAATTCAATAAATGAATCATTACCATTCCAATGCTCATATACAGCCGATATACCGTTGAATGAGTATGTCCCACCAAAGGATTTTGGCTGGGCATGAATCTGAACATGGACAAATAGAGTGATCATGATCACAGTGCCTGTCATATATATCTTCTTCATGTTCATCTGGCAAACTTCATTTAGTCGACGAAATTACGAATTTTGCGTTGAAATGCCACATTTTTTTAATTTAAATGAAAATTTATAAATTTGCAGATTGTACTATAAAAACCTATAACCATGGCAGTAATAATTAAAACTGTTTCTTCAAGAAAGGAACTGAAGACATTCGTCAGATTTGCCAACAGACTATATAAGGGAAATCCATATTATGTCCCAGCAATGCCGGCTGATGACATGAATACTCTTGACAAGACCAAGAACGGTGCATTCGAATTCTGTGAATCTGAGTATTATCTTGCATACAAAGATGACAAGGTTGTTGGAAGAGTAGCTGCTATCCTGAATCATAAGGCTAACGAGGCATGGAATGTCAAACAGATACGATTCGGCTGGTTCGATTTCATTGATGATATGGAAGTATCAAAGGCTTTGCTTGATGCAGTGATTGCATTTGGAAAATCCCGCGGTATGACCCAGATTGTAGGACCGCTCGGCTTTACTGACTTCGACCCTGAGGGAATGCTGGTTGAAGGCTTTGACAGGTTGTGTACCATGGCTTTGATCTATAACCATCCATATTATCCTGAACACATGAAGGCTCATGGTTATGTAAAGGAGACCGGATGGGTGGAATACCGTATCACGATTCCGCAGGAACTTCCAGAAAAGCACATCAAATTCTGTGATCTGATCATGGAAAGATACAAGCTTAGGATCAGAAAGATGAGCCGCCGTCAGATCAGAAAGGAAAACTATGGAAAGAAACTGTTTGAACTGATAAATGAGACATATTGTGTACTTTACGGATATTCACTTCTCTCAGAAAAACAGATTGACCAATATGTCGACCAGTATCTCGGCCTTCTTGACCTAAGAATGGTAAGCTTCATAGAAAATGAACATGGCGAGCTGGTTGCTGCCGGTGTGTCGATGCCGTCATTGTCACGTGCTCTTCAGAAATGTAACGGAGAAATGTTCCCGTTCGGCTGGTGGCACCTTCTTAAGAATATGTATCTTAAGAAGCCTGACACATTGGATCTTCTTCTGATCGGTGTGAAGCCTGAGTATCAGAGTAAGGGTGTCAATACATTGATTTTCAAGGACATGTTCGAAAACTACAAGAAACTGGGATTCAAATATGCCGAAACCAATGCTAATCTTGAGACTAATGCCAAGGTTCAGGCGATGTGGAGACCATTTGAAAAGGAACAGCATAAGAAGCGTTGGGTCTTTGGAAAAGAGATTTAATGAATTTTACAGAGGATAACATAGGTCGCGGCAGAATGCTGCCTCCCCTTCCGGAAAGGATGAGGCCCCACAATCTCGATGGATATGTGGGGCAGCGTCATCTCATTGGCAAGGGATGTGTCCTCAGGAACATGATAGATTCCGGCAATCTGACATCTTTCATTCTGTGGGGCCCCCCAGGTGTCGGCAAGACTACCTTATCGCGTATTGTAGCCAAGTCTCTTGACAGGGAATTCTTCACTTTGTCAGCTGTCAGTTCAGGAGTCAAGGATGTCAGGGAAGTCATTGACAAGGCCCGTTCCAATTCATTGTTTTCAGGTGGTCTGGCTCCGATTCTCTTCATTGATGAAATACATCGTTTCAACAAGTCCCAGCAGGATGCCCTGCTTGGTGCTGTGGAAGACGGCACTATCATCCTGATCGGTGCTACAACAGAAAATCCATCATTTGAAGTAATCACTCCCCTTTTGTCCCGTTGTCAGGTCTTTGTCCTGAAGTCTTTGTCTAAAGATGATCTTCAGACACTTCTGGACAGAACTCTCAGGACAGACGAGATTCTGAAAGCAAGAAACATTGTTGTTAAGGAGACCGAAGCCCTTTTCCGTCATTCGGCCGGTGATGCAAGGAAACTCCTTAATATTCTTGAAATTGTCGTATCAGCTAATGCTTCAGAGAAGGAAATCATCATAGATAACAAAAGTGTTACTTCTTGTTTGCAAGAAAACATCGCCATATATGATAAAGGTGGAGAGATGCATTATGATGTCATATCGGCTTTTATCAAGAGTGTCCGAGGATCTGACCCAAATGCTGCAATATATTATCTTGCAAGAATGCTTGAAGGAGGAGAGGACCCGCTTTTCATTGCCCGAAGATTGTGTATACTTGCAGCTGAAGATGTTGGCCTTGCCAATCCCAATGCACTGCTGCTTGCCAATTCCACCTTTCAGATAGTTCATATGATAGGTATGCCTGAGGCACGGATACCATTGGCTGAATGTACCATATATCTGGCATCTTCTGCAAAGAGCAATTCTGCCTACATGGCTATCAACGAGGCTCTTGCTGTCGCCAAGGAGACGCAGACAGCCTCAGTGCCACTATATTTAAGGAATGCTCCTACCAAGCTCATGGAGGAACTGGGATATGCTGACGGGTATAAATATGCCCATGACTTTCCCGGCCATTTTGTAGATCTTGAATTCATGCCTGAAGAGCTTGAAGGCCATCGTTTTTACGATCCTGCCGACAACAGACAAGAAGACGGACTTCGTTCCCGTCTGGAATCTCTTTGGCCAAAATATTACAAGAAATAATCAGAATGGGTAACCTACTCCGAAGTGGACTGAGTAGTTGTCCCTATGCAGCCAATCTGAAGGATTGATCCACCTCTGCTCTCTTGCCGGATCGTGAATCTTTATACCAAGGTCGAAACGAAGTATCAGGAAGTTAAAGTCAAACCGGATACCTGCACCCCAGTTTGCTGCAATGCTTTCTCCAAAAGTACTCCATTTGAAAATAGACTTGTCTTCAGCAGCCGTGTCATCATCCCTGAGAGTCCATACATTTCCGGCATCAAGGAAAAGTGCACCTGCAAGCTTCCAGAACAGATTGAACCTGTACTCAATGTTCGCCTCCAGTTTCATGTCACCGGTCTGATTCGGAATTACAAATGATTTGTCAACTTCTGAAAGTCCTGGTCCTACTGTTCGAGCCTGCCAGCCTCGCAGGCTATTAGCTCCGCCACTGTAGAAATGTTTTTCAAAAGGAAGTGACTGCGAGTTTCCGTAGGCATAACCTGCTCCGGCAAGAAATCTTGTAGCTATGGAATGTCCTGAATTCTTACCTAAGAACCACGTCTTTGTAAGGGTGACCTCACCACGGATGAACTGAGAATAAGGAGTGTTCCATATCATGCCGGCCCCATTCATATCCTTAGCCATCAGCGGCTTGAATGCACCAAGGATGTTTCCTGCTACATCGAACTGAAATCTTGTGTAGAAATAGTCTGTCTTGGGAACATTAGAAGAGTTGGTTGTATAGTATACTGTACCGCCAAGTCCGAGGTCGAAGTGATCCTGATATGCGTACTTCAGGAATGGATCGTTTGCAAGTGAATTATAGAACTCCGGATCCAGGTCGAGAAGTCTGACGATATTCAGCTGAATAGGATAGGCCTGATAATAGAAACGGTTATCAATGTTGCCGTTATAGCCGTAAGATGTTGAAATAATGTTTCTCCTGTACTCGGGCCTATGTTGGAAATTATACGATATATTGATGTCGGTTCTGGGAATAGCCCCCTTGAAGTGGCTGTACGACAGTGGAAAGAATCTCGGAAGACTAAGGCTGCCGGAAACTCCGAATTCATTCGATTTGATCGATGAATTGTTGTACATGAACTGGAAATTTCCCATGAAACTGAGATTAAGCCATTCTCCTCCGTGGAATATGTTTTTATGGTAATATGACAGCTGAGGGGATATACCGAACAGACCTGTCGAATTGGAAGATGCTTCCAGATTTACCTTGAAACCCTGTAACTTAGACTGTGATAAAGTAATATTACAATCCACGGAATCTTTTCCCACCTGTTCCGTATTGATGTTTACGCTGTTGAAAACCCTCAGTGCAGAAAGTCTGGTATATGTATTCTTCAGATCGTCATTGTTATAAACTCCACCAGGGGTTATAGTTGTCAGTTCTTTAAGAATCTTTTCGTTGATATCCAGACTTTTAGGATAAGAGATTGATACATCGTTGAAATAGAATCTTTCTATCGGTTCCGCATCTTTCGCACTTTCATTACGTGTGTATTCATTGATTGTCATTGTGAGAATCGCAGAATCGGGAACAGTAAGTGTATCAGCCTCAAAAAAGAAATGGTTCTTATTGAAACTATAGAACCCTCTGTTGTTCATTACGTCGGCAATCCTCTTGCTTTCATATTCCAGGGATGATTCTGACAGCCAGTCTCCCGGCCTTGTTTCTACCAACGAACTGTCTGCACGGAATGCTCTGGTGAACTCCCCTTCCGGAGGCAGCAGAATGTCAAGTGACTTGATAGGATAGCGTTTTCCAAGTGTAATGTTATATGTGACTATTACATTCTTTCTCTTGACATCAATGTCGGAAGTGATGGATGAATCATAGTAGCCGAGATACTCCAGATGATTAAGTATGTTGACTATCGAATTATCAACCATCTCTGCATCATATACAACAGGAGCTGTTCCTACCTTCTTTACCAGTTTATCCCAACCTTTTCCCTTGCCGTTAGCCCAGTTGTAGACACTTAAGAGAGGAGTCCAGCCGAATATGAAAGAAGAATTGGGCTTTTGTTTCAGATATGGATCCAACGTTTTGGTATTGAATCCCTTATCGTTTGTTATAACAATTTTGTTTTTCGCCAGTCTATACTGATCTCCCTGCAGCACTCTCGTCGTACTGCAGGAAAACGCAGTCATGATTGTCATGACAGCCAATATCAGTTTCCCAAGCTTTTTCATATTCCTTAAAAACACGCAAATTTATCTCAATATGTTCTTTTCTCAAAATTTTCGCCAAATTAATTCTCAATAGATTCAATATAAGTCATATCTTTGTATGTTTTGATAGAAATCGTCATGAATACAATTTCCCATAACGAGATAAAGAAGATACGGTCACTGCAGCAGAAGAAGTTCAGGGATGAATCCGGCCTGTTTGTTGTCGAAGGCGAGAAGATGGTGCAGGAGGCATTGTCGTCTGAATATAGAATAGAGGCGATCTATAGACGCGACGAGATTGGTGAAGATGCTATGAAAAGGATATCCTCCATGTCTACCCCCTCACCTGTACTAGCCGTTCTACGTAAGCCTGAATCCATATATGCGACGGAAGATAAGTACTCCTCCCTATTTGGGAAAAATGGACTCTACCTGGGACTTGACGCTGTAAGGGATCCAGGAAATCTGGGTACCATACTCAGAATTGCCGACTGGTTCGGAATAGATTCGGTATTTGCATCTTCCGACACAGTTGATGTCTTCAACCCCAAGACAGTCCAGTCTACTATGGGGGCGATCTTCAGAGTAAGGATTCATTATGTGGACCTGCCTCTTTTATCACGTCATTTCCTTGACACCGGAGGACGTGTCTACGGTACTTTTCTGGACGGTGAGAACATGTATTCAAAAGATCTTTCTACAGGCAAAGACTGCCATACGATGATTGTCGTCGGCAATGAATCAGAAGGCATTTCAGAAGAAATGGACAGACTTGTGTCCGACCGTCTCTATATACCTCCTTACCCTCAGGATGTAACCGGATCGGAGTCATTGAACGTTGCAATAGCGACGGCTGTGACAGTGTCCGAATTCCGCAGAAGATTACTTTAATTGACAATTTGTAAATTATTGATATGAATACGATTGAGCCAGTATTGCTTAAAGAGCTTCATCATACTGATTATAAGTCGCTGATCAAGTTCCGTGTCAGGAAGATTCTTATGATATGCAGCAATTATGATGCTTTCATACTTGAAGAGGACGGTCAGATCGAGTCGCAGATCTATAAAGAATACATCGAACTGAACCTCAGTAATCCTCCTCAGTTCGTGTGGGTACAGACTGCAGCCCAAGCCCGTGAAATCCTCAATACCGTAGTAGGTATAGACATGGTCATGTGCATGTATAACTTTGCTGATAAGGATATCTTCGCATTGGCCTCGGAATTCAAAAGCGAGGGACGCTCTACTCCGTTTGTGCTTCTGACTCATTTTTCAAAGGAAATATACAGGAGACTTGCGATGCAGGACACCTCCGGAGTAGACTATATGTTCAGCTGGAATGGAAATGCTGATCTGATCGTTGCTATTGTAAAACTCTTCGAAGATTTGAAGAATGCTGATAATGATATCCTTGATGTAGGTGTACAGGCAATCCTTCTTGTGGAGGATTCGGTCAGGTATTATTCAACCTATCTGCCGGAGCTTTATAAGCTCGTACTGAAACAGAGTGCTGAGTTTCTGAAGGAGACCCTGAACCAGCAGCAGAGAAAGTTCAGAAAGCGTTCCCGCCCTAAAATCCTTCTGGCTACTAATTATACTGATGCAGTGGCCATGTTTGACAAATACAAAAGTAATCTTCTTGGAGTGATTTCAGATGTAGGCTTTACCGTCAACAAGGATGATTCTCCTGATATGGAGAAACTTGATGCAGGAATCGACCTTCTCAAGCATATAAAGGATGCAACTCCGATGATGCCTGTTCTTCTGCAGTCTTCGCAGGAGAGCTACGCACCGGTAGCGGAAAAACTCGGGGCCTCATTCATAAGAAAGTATTCCAAGACACTCATGATACAGCTGGCGGACTTTATAATGAAGGAACTTGGATTCGGTGATTTTGTGTTCCGATACTCCGATGGCGTCGAATACGGCCGTGCTGCCAATCTCAAGGAGCTGGAAATGAATGTAAAGGAGATGCCTGATGAAATCCTTAAATACAACACCTCAAGGAACATGCTTTCCAAATGGCTTATGGCCCGTGGACTTTTCACCTTGGGAGAGCGTTTCAGAAGTGTCCAGAACAGCTATTTCAATACAGTTGAAGAACTGCGTCAATATGTCTCTCAACAGATTCACGACTATCATGCATTGACAGGACGAGGAGTGATTGCTCACTTTGATGACGTCAATTATGAAAGGTATATCTGGTTTTCAAGGATGGGTGAAGGATCCATTGGCGGAAAGGCCCGTGGACTGGCCTTCCTTAACAGCCTTGTATATAAGCATGCCCTGTCAAACAAATATGACAATGTGAGGATCTCCATTCCTCGAACCGTCGTGATCGCAACGGACTATTTCGATCAGTTCATTGTTGAAAACGACCTTCAGTATGTCATAGATTCCGATATATCCGATGAGGAAATTCTTTCAGAGTTCGTATCTTCGAGACTTCCTGAAAAACTGGTAGAGGAATTAAGGGTCTATGTGGATACTGTCCGCTCCCCTCTTGCCGTCAGGTCAAGTTCGAAACTTGAAGACAGCAGCTATCAGCCTTTTGCCGGAGTATATTCGACTTATATGATCCCACTGGTCGAAAACAAGGACCAGATGCTACGAATGCTCGGTAAGGCGATTAAAAGTGTATATGCCTCGGTATTCTACAGTGGCAGCAGGGCATATATTCACACTACAGCCAATCTCTTGAGTGAAGAAAAGATGGCTGTTGTAGTCCAGAGCATATGTGGAACGGAACATGACGGTCTGTACTATCCTATGTTATCTGGAGTTGCGAGATCAGTAAATTTCTATCCTATAGGAAGTGAAAAGGCAGAAGATGGTATCGTAAATCTTGCCTTCGGTCTTGGAAAGACCGTGGTCGATGGAGGAAATACGCTTCGCTTCAGTCCTAAGTTTCCGAAGAAGCTTCTTCAGCTTTCCGATCCTAAAATCGCGATGAGAGATACACAGAAGAATATGTATGCCCTTGATTTGCGCCCAGGTGCATTCAAGATATCCATGAATGAAGGCATCAATCTGGTAAATCCTCCTATAGCAGATGTACTTTCCGTGTTCCCGTATCCTGAACTTGTTGCCTCTGTCTTCAGTATAGAAAACAACAGGATGGTGCCGGGAGTTTCTGCAAGGGGGCCACGTATAATAACATTTGATTCCATACTCAAATACGGTCGTTTTCCGTTGGCACAGATAATCAAGGATATCCTTGAGATTTGCCGTAAAGAACTTATGTGTG
This sequence comes from Bacteroidales bacterium, assembly GCA_017625725.1. Lineage (GTDB taxonomy): Bacteria > Bacteroidota > Bacteroidia > Bacteroidales > UBA932 > Cryptobacteroides. Next base: position 14,688 of record JAGAKH010000052.1, read on the forward strand.
ACGTAGAGATGGAATTCGCTGCAGATATAAACAAGTCGTCTAAAGGTCAGGGACTGGAACTTAAACTGCTGCAGGTACGTCCGGTCGGAGAGTATTTCAGGGATAAGGACACTACATATGAAGCGGTTTCCGGCCAGATTACAGACACTTTGGTAACATCGGGAAAGGCTCTTGGTTCCGGTCTCATTTCAGGCGTGAAACATATTCTGTACATCTCTCCTGACAAATTCGACAGTGCATATACTAAAGAAATGGCATCAGAAATTTCACAGATCAACGAGATGATGAAGTCTGAAAATGCAGGTTATATGCTTGTCGGTCCAGGCAGATGGGGATCCTCCGATCCGTGGCTTGGAATACCGGTAATATGGAGTGATATATCAGAGGCACGCCTGATAGTCGAATGTGCAATACCAGGATATAGGATCGAACCAAGCCAAGGCACGCATTTCTTCCAGAATATCACTTCCTTAGGAGTAGGTTATCTGACTGTAGATACGGTAATCGGAGATGGTACAGTAGATTTTGACAGGCTGGAAAAGATGAACTGCAGATACGCCGGCAAGTATGTCAAATTAATAGAAGCTGATTCTGAAATCACCGCATTCATTGACAGGTCTGACGGTCATGCAATAGTGGGTATCTGAAATAAGGATATGTGATTCATGGTTCTTGAGGCAGAAAATCAATTTTTCTGCCTTTTTCTGTATAACGATAGTCATTGTATCTAAAAAAATCATATATTTGCTTGGATATTTTTTTTAATTGTAAATCTACACTTTATCTATGAAAGGAAAATATTTACAATTCATTATGGTCATTACGACCATTCTATTCTTTGTGCCGGTGACGGATGTACATGCTGATCAATTAGCAGCAGTACAGTCTGCCGATAAGGTTGTCGGAACAGTCACCTCTGAATCAGGTGAACCGCTGGCCGGTGTATTTATCTATATAAAAGACACAAAGACCGCAGTGCAGTCCGATCTGGACGGTAATTATTCCATTCAGGCTCCAGCTGCCGGAAAATCCTATACCCTTGTCTTTCAGTTCCTTGGAATGGAAACCAGGGAGGTTGTCGTCAAGAATGCCAGAGTTCTGAATATTGCAATGAAGGCAGACAACAGGCTTGAAGAAGTTGTTATTGTCGGAGCATACGGTACAAGACAGAGACGTGAGGATCTTGTAGGATCGGCATATCAGGTGAATTCTGCAGCCTTGAAGGACAAACCCAAGACCCGTATTGATGACCTTCTTACCGGTCTTGTTCCCGGCATGTCAATCAGTCCTAATGCAGACTATGCCGTAAGCACCAGAACCAGATATGAGACAAGAATCCGAGGAAGTGCATCACTTTCTGCATCAAGTGAGCCTATATGGATTATTGATGGTGTCCCTGCATATACCGGTGGAACAAACAACCAGGTTCCGGGAATGTCATATACTGTGTCACCATTGTCATTCATTGACCCTAACGACATCGAATCCATCACTGTGCTCAAGGATGCAGACCAGACTACTATCTACGGTGCCAACGGTTCAAACGGTGTAATCCTTGTAACTACCAAGTCAGGTAGGAAGAACCAGCCTTTGAACATAACGGCAAATGTCAATTTAGGTGTTTCAGCTCCTGATTACAGCACGATGTTCAAGGTCATGAATGCTGCTCAGTACATGGAAGTTGCAAGAGAGGCATGGACCAATGCCGGATACGACATGTCAAAGTTCCCTTATCAGGACAATGACTACAATACCTATAGTACTACGAATACATTCTGGCCGGAGCAGTATCTCGGTCTTGGAAAAGATATCTATGCCGGACTCCGTTTCAGCAGCGGAACAAAACGGGTTTCAAACACAGTATCTGCATCTTATTACCAGAATTCCAATATAGTACAAGGCGACGAATCACAGAGATTCTCATTGGATTCCAAGCAGAGCTTTGAATTATGGAACAAGGCAGAGCTTACCTCCCAGCTGTCCGCAAGTTACAACATAAACGATCTCTTCCCTCTTGGACGTGTATATCTTGAAACTCTTCCGATATTCTCGCCTTACCTCAATGACGGCTACACTCACAGGCTCTTCAATAAACAATACTCTGAAGAACAGAATGGCTTCTACATGAGGAAGTTCTTTGATAATGAGATACCTGTAAGAGAGTTCAACGACAATATCCAGAGGTCAGTGATGACCAAAGCTGTCTTCACATTCAACTGGGAAATCCTCAAAGGTTTGCGAATCAGGTCTACTTTCGGTATGAACTATACCCATTCGCATGAGGATATCTATTATTCCATGAATACTCTTGACGGTCTTGACAGCAACAATGAAAGGATGGGTTCAGCACAGAGGGCAGATGCAAGCTATCTCAAGTGGACCAACAACAATATAATCAGTTATGACGGCAAGTTCGGAAAACATAATCTGAGCTTCTATGGTGGTACCGAGATGTCTGACTATCACAGGAAGAATTCCAGGATTCAAGGATCCGGCTTCAGCAATGACTTCATCAAGGAACTTGAATATGCCAACACCATCAGTGAATATTCTTATTCCAATGTGGACAACGACAGATCCCTATCATTCCTTGGAAGATTCTCATATTCTTATGACTCAAGGTATTACATTTCCGGAAATCTCCGTTTTGACGGAAACTCCTCATTTGGAAAATACTCAAGATGGGCTCCGTTTGCATCCGTTGGTCTTTCGTGGAACATCCACAAGGAACCATTCTTCAACAGTGACCTTATCAAGATGCTCAAGTTGAAATACTCTTTCGGTAAGGATGGAAATTCAAAGATCGATGCTTCGACGGCAACGGGTACCTATACATACAGCGACTCATATTCGTACATGGGAAGTGCAGGTGCCCTGATCGGAACTGTTCCTAATCCTGGATTGAGCTGGGAGTCCACGTACAAGCATAATGCCGGTATCAGAATCGAACTCAGAGACATAATCGATATCGAACTCGAAGGCTATTACAACACAACGGTCGACCTTCTCAGCAAGGTATACGTGTCCAGAACCATTACTGACAACAGTGTCTATGCCAATATCGGAGAAATGATGAACCGCGGTGTTGAACTCTCAATCACAAGCTATAACATTTCGAATCCTGGTTTTTCGTGGACAACGACATTGAATATGGCTCATAACGAGAACAGGATCCTGAATCTGTATAACGGCAATTCGAGAAGTTTCGGAACGACGATCTGGATGGAGGGACATGAGAAGAACACTTTTTACCTTGTGAGATGGGCTGGTGTGGATCCATCAGACGGTATGCCTATGTGGTATGACCTTAACGGCAATATAACAAAGACATACAGTGAGACGAACAGGGTCGCTGAGAAGACTTCTACGCCTATAGTCCATGGAGGTATCGTAAATGATTTCAGGATGGGTAACTGGACTTTGTCATTCCAGATCAACTATAACATAGGAGGATGGAGACTCGCCAGCTATGCGTCCAGCTATTTCAATGACGGTTACGACATAACCGGCGGTAACCAGGCAATTGAAGTCTATTACAACAGGTGGACAACACCTGGACAGGTCGCTACCTTCCCTAAGGTTTCCCAGACTACAACCGGTTCGGGCAGATACTCTACCAGATTCCTTTACGACGCCACATATTTTGACCTGACCACCGCCTCACTGTCATATACATTCCCGTCAAGGCTTCTTGATGCGGTCAATATCAAGGGACTTACAGTATCTCTTCAGGGAAACAACCTGTACTTCCTTACTCCGGACCAGAAGAGTGACAGGAACTCATACAAGACAATGGCGTTCGGTTATCCGAGAACCAGGACATTCACATTAGGACTTAACGTTAACTTCTGATGAATCTGACAGCTATGAAACATAGAATACATATTTTGGCAATCACACTCATTGCATCATTGTCGGCTTCATGCAGTTTCCTTGAAGTAGAAAAGATCGGAAAAAGTGATATACAGACCTATTTTTCTGAAATTTCCGCATTGGAACCTGCCATGAACGGCATTTACAACCTGATGTTTTCATTTTATGACAGATACTATATCCCATATGTTGAAGTCGCAGGAAATGATGTCATACTTTCGGCATCATCCGGAGGTGTCTGGGTTGATTATCAGAATTTTGCAACAACCTCTGACAATGAGACTTCCGCATTGGGTTATATGTGGAAAGGAGGATATGAAATCATCAACAATGCCAATCAGGTCATATATTGGGCACCACAGCTGAACACAAATAATCCGAAAGAACAGGAAACCATAGCCAATGTAGTTGGAGCAGCATATTATGTGCGTGCTTTGCTCCATTTCGACCTATGCAGAGTCTATGGACAGAATTATACATACACACCTGACGCATCCCACCTTGGAATAGCCATCAGAGACAGGATACCAAGTCTTTCTGAGACAATTGCAAGGTCAAGTGTACATGATTGTTATCAGCAGTCGATATCAGATCTTCAGTCCGCTCTTGCATCATTCTCAAACTGTACATATAATGCATATAGGCCTACTCCACTGGCATGCAAGGCCCTTTTAGCCAAGATATATCTTTATATGGGCAATATGGAACAGGCAGAGAAGTATGCAAGTGAAGTCATTGCTGAGAAACCTCTTACCAAGAGAGAGGATTATGCCAAGATGTACTGTGATCCTGAATTCATCGGTGATGAAGCGATCTACAGAATCAATGGCTATGAGATGAGCAATACATTGAAAACCATGTTTGATTACCAGTCGCCTGTTCTGACGCCGGCCGACGCTTTTCTTGCCAGATTCGACAAGGAGGATATCAGAAGCACTCTTTTTTCCTATTCCTATGCAGGAAAGGAGTATCCTAAGACAATGCTCAAATACACATGTACCAAGGATGTTGCATCCGAGACTGACAGATATTACAATATTTTCATGTCCAGAGTATCTGAGATGTATCTGATCCGTGCTGAAGCGAAGTGCAGTCTTGGCAAGACCTCAGAAGCAGAAAGCGATATCAAGACTCTGATTTCACGTGCGACAGGCAAGCAGCCGTCTGATATCAGCCTGAACTGGAAGTCAGCAGAAGATCTGGATGCCCTCATATATAATGAAAGAAAGAAGGAATTGTGCTTTGAAGGCCACTGTCTCTTCGATATAACCAGAAGACATGAAGATCTTGTGCGTGACAACAGTACGACATCTACAGTCAGAACATTGAAGTATCCTGACAACCGGTTTGTTCTTCAGATTCCTTATGTTGAAATGGATGCAAACGATGCAATGGAGCAGAATCCTTTATAAATATGAATGTTATGCGAAATAGATTTATTATATTTGCAATTATTGCGTTGATTTGTTCATGTAATGAATACACGCTTTTTACAGGTAAGTTTGTAGCCTTTGACCTGGCTTCATCAGATGTGACGACGATCAATGAGGCAGGAGATTTCATTGCTACTTACTACGTGCATTATTCTGGGGAAACTCCAAAAGAAAGGTTCAGCATTGAATATGAAGTCATACCTGGAGATGGACTTGAGGAAGGAAGAGACTATGAAGTGGAGAATTCTGGCAGGAAACTGAACTTTTTACCTGGTGTATTCACCCTTCCTATCAGAATCCATTGGATGCCTAACGACATTGACCCGTCAAAAGATAATTATGTGATTATCAGACTTGTCTCCGGCCCAGAGGATATTATATTAGGAATGCCGGGACCGGATATGGTCAATAAGGAAATCAAGTTGATAAAATATAAAAACTAACCTTAACAAATTTTATTATTATGAAAAGGAATGTAATTTGGGCAGCCATTGCTGCCATCACTCTTTTCGCAGCTTGTGAAAAGCAGGAGCCAACGCAAGAACCGGATCCAATACCGGCACCAGAGCAGGCTTATCTTTCTTCTTTCGGTTTTGAGGCTAAGGAAGGAGTATTCAAGGAGAAGATCGTTATTGACTCTCCGGCAGAAGGAACAATTTCCTTCACTACTCCTGTAGGAACTGACGCATCTTCATATACTGACCTTGTACCTGTATACGAGGTTACTGACCCAGAAGCAGTCGTGACAGATGCGGAAGGCAAGGAAATCGAAAGCGGAAAGCCTTATGATTTCTCCAAGGATGTCGATCTTTATGTGACAGTAAAGAACGAAGGAGGAGAGAAGACGACCATGTACACTGTTTCAGTCAAGGCTCAGGCTGCTTTGGTATGGGCACTTGCTTCTGAAGCACCAGATTCTACAGCAGGTGATATCAACATGGGAATCAATCCTAAGGACGGACTCCCATATATTGTTACAAAGATGAATTCAGATGCAGGCAATTATGGAGTAGCATATAAGTTTGACGAGACACTTAAGCCTTTCGTAAACAACAATCCTGTATTTGTTGAGACAAAAGTAAATTTTCCAGGTGTCGGATTTGATGACAATGGTGGAGTATATGTTGCTTTCCGAGAGTATGAAGGTAAGGGAACAGGTGTAATGAAACTCGATGCTTCGGCTGCCACATATCTTGGTGAGCCAACTGCTTTCCTTCCATATCTTGAAGCCGCTCCAGCAATTTGGGGAGAAGGAAATAATGTATGGGTGGCTATGCAGGCAGGTAAGGGTTCAACTGCTGTTACCATAAGAACTCTTGAACTGGCTTTGTGGAATGGTTCTTCATGGGCTACAGAGCAGGCAATCAGTGCAACCAGACCTACAGATGCCTATGCATACAAGACAATTTCAAATTATGCATATGGTAAGAAATATATCATGATCTACAATCAGAATATGGCCAGTGTATCTATCTATTCTCTTGCAGATGGTGCATGGACTACTATTGTAGAAGACCTCAAGTTCAAGAAGCCAGATGGTACAGAACTGACCGAATCATCTGCAATTCATACATATTCTTTGGACTTTGACGTTGCATCAAATGGTGATATCTATATTTCAGCAGGTTGCCTCTTCCTTACAGAAGATCATAATGTTGCAGTTGTAAGATACCGTCCATCTGACCAGAGTCAGACAATCATCGGAGGTGTGACTTCAAGAATTATGAATGATGACCGTTATTTCTCAGTTGCACTCGATGCTAACGATATCCCATATCTTGCATTCAGAAACCATGCAGACGGCGATAAACTCTATATACAGTATATCGACAACAAGACCAAGACCTGGAGTACTCCAGTTGCAATCTCTGACAATGCAGTAGGTGCACCGATCATGAGATTCAATGAAGAAGGAAAGGCCTTTATCGGAGTTCTTAACGATGAGAACGATAGAGTTCAGGTCTATACTGCAAAATAGTCTTATTCTTTGACAATCAACTGACCGATGGTTCGGAAAATGTGTTAAATTCGCATTCTGAACCATCGGTTTTTAATTTAGGGCCAGTCGCGAAATATGCTTAAAAATATAATCAATTGATTGTCAATATGATAAATATTTTGTATCTTAGTAAGAGGAAATAAAAATTCCTCCGAACACCGTGGAAAAGTGAATTTCGGAGGAAATGAGCAAAAATA
>JAGAKH010000053.1 GCA_017625725.1 Bacteroidales bacterium
GGCTCCCGACGTGACTGAAAACGAGAAAATCGGCCCCGAAACCAGAGCCGATGATATAAAAAGCGATGAGTTTGATCGGAAAAATACGGGAAAGTCTGCCGGTTGACTCAGATTGAAGGAATTAAATGACTATCCCTAATTTATATGAGAAGAATTTTACTTGTAACGGGATTGATCCTGCTTTCGCTGTCATCATATTCCCGAAATCTTCGTATAGCCTTTGTAGGTGATCCGCAGGTTGACAATGCGGTAGAACTTGATTACGCCAGAAGAAGCATTTACAGTGAGCTGATGAAGAGGAAAGACCTTGATATGATTCTTTTTCTTGGGGATCTTGTAAACGATGACGCCTCGCTTCTGGAACCGTCAAGATCCCTTCTTGACTCACTACCCTGCCCATGGTTCTCGGTTCCCGGTAACCATGACCGGGACAGATATAAAGAAAAAGGAAGGATCCGTGATCTGCGAACCTGGAAAAGTGTCATAGGTGCAGAAGATACTACTTTTGTAAGGAACGGAGTGAGATTCATTCTGATGAATAATGTAAGGGATGTCGGTAAAGGTAATTACGAGGGTGGATTCAGAGAAGAACAGAAGCATTATCTTGATTCAGTGATCAGTGCTACCCCAATACGTTCAAAGGTCATTCTGGCGGCACATATCCCATTCATACATATGGAAGGGAAAGACACTCTAGGTAAGATTCTAGGAAAACATCCGTCAGTATTTCTGATATCCGGACACACTCATACAGTCAGGAGAGGTAAGACAAACCTTGGTGATATTTCATTTGAAGAACTCACTGCAGGTGCTGCCTGCGGAACGTGGTGGAGAGGTGCAAAAGATGAGTTCGGGATTCCTTATGCCCTTCAGAACTGTGGGTCACCCCGCGGATATTTCGTAGCTGACATTAAGCCAAAGAAAATTCGTCTTACTTACAAGGCTGTTCAGAGGGAGGACCTGGCATCGGCATTCATATCCAGAAATGATGATGGGTCAAGCTGCCTTTATATCAACGTTTATGGAGGCGGCCTTGAAGGAAATCTTTCTGTAAACCTGCCAGGGGTAGGTAAAACAAAAATGTTACTTTCTGCTGATGTCGCTCCAGAAGTGCTGAAAGTCATTGATTTAAATCGCTCTATGAGCAAAGAGGAGAGAAAAAAGAAAAGAAGTGAGTTAATTCCGCTAAGGAAATTATCCTCACCTCATTTATGGTCTTTGGAAATTCCGGAAGGAGTGCTTCTAAGGGATAAACTGAGAATCACCTACTCCGATCCAATGATGAAATTCAAGTCTGAACTTCCTGTCAGATCAATGTGATCACAGTGCATCCGTAAGCTCCGACTTCAACACTGATGGTACTGTTGCTGTTCAGGCTATCAGTTTCCTGAATCTTGAGCCATTCAAATGCGTGAGGCGGTATCCTCAGATTCATTCTTGCATCGTTTGATGAAAAGTTGGCAACAATAAGAAGCGTGTGGTCCTCATGGTCGCGAAGGAAAGCGTAGTGGCGGTTCTTGTCAAAACCCTCTGAACCGGCATTGCAATAGCACAGATCGTAAGTGCAACCTTTTTCCACCGCTTCATCAGAAGCAGCGAACCTGACAGCGGTTGCAAAACGGATAAAAGCATCTGCTTCTTCCTTTTTCAGTCCATGTTTTACAAGTATTCTTGAATCAAGAGATGAGTATTCTCCAGATTCTATCAGTTTTCTGAGCCGTCTCAGTGAAGCGACACTCCACCAGTCAAAGATTGTTGTTCTGCCGTCTTTGCCGCTGAAGCCTTCTTCATCCATTCCTCTCTCTCCTACCTCTTCACCGAAATAGATCATGAATGGTGCAGTATTCATGCAAAGGGAAACATATAGAGGAGCTATTCCATTAATGGCTTCCTTACCGAAGAATTCTGAAGCGAAACGCTGTTCATCGTGATTTTCAAGGAAATTAAGCATGTATGGCTGCAGATCACCTAAGAATTGCCAGTTTCTTGTAATACCGTCAGTTGACTGCCAAAGCTCTACAGGCATCCCGTCATCATTTACATTCTTTTCGACAATAGCCCTCAGACTGTCATACAGGCCTGATTTATCATAAAGAAGATCGAATCCGACCTCTCTGATATACTTATTGTATAGCTCTTTCTTATATACTTCGGCAATGAATATGAGTTCCGGATATTCAGACTTTATGCATTCTATCAACCAAGTGAAGAATTCAGGCGGTACGAGCTCTACCATATCACAACGGAATCCATCCACTCCCTTTGAGGCCCAGAACCGGATGATGTCATACATCCTGTTCCATGTCTCTGTGTAAGTGTCACCATAATTTATCTTGACAGTCTCATACCAGTCGTTGATTCCCGGGCTCGGTGTAAAACAATTGTTTCCTGTTGCCATTGCGGGACACTCAAGATATGGTTCTTCACCTTTTGCCGGCTGAGTAGGAAGGGTAAGTGTTTCTCCCGGATAGTAGTAGAAATCATTTTCAGGCTTCCAATGTACCGTCTTGTCATCATCACGTCCAAGCACTGGATGTCCTTCAGTACAGACTGTCTTTCCGTAGTCTCTTGAAACATGATTAGGCACAAAATCTATGATGAGTTTCAGTCCTGCTTCATGTGTCCTTCTGACCAGATCATCAAACTCCTCCATTCTTTTATCCGGATTGTCTGCAAGATATGGATTGACGTCGTAGTAGTCGCAGATAGCATATGGAGAGCCGGCCTTTCCTTTTACGAACTGGCTGTTTGATGGTACACATCCGTTCTCCACTGCCTGAGTGGAATGTCTGATGACACCTGTATACCATACATGACTGCAGCCTAACCATTTCAGGTATTGCAGAGTCTTTGTGTCTATATCTGAGAATTTTCCTGTTCCGTTATCGGCAAGCGTGCCGTTCTTTTTTGGCCTTATGGTGTCGTTGCCCCAGAGCCTTGGGAGCATCTGATAGATTATTCTTTTTCCCATCTTTTTCGGATTTCGGTCGCGAAGATACGACAAAATGAGTGCCACTACAAATAAATCTTATCCTCTTCAAATGTTCCTCATGTAGTGCAATTTCGTCCGAATCTGTTAACTTTGCAGTAACTTAGACTTTTCACATATGCACAAGTACTTTCTATTGTTGATTTCATTATTTGTTTCAGTTCTGCTTTCCGCTCAGAATGAGACACTGAGACTTGACTATATTTTTTCAGGAACATCAAAATCTGTCGAGATATCCTTGGATGGAATGTCACGCACCGACGGATGGGCAGGAAGAAGACACAATCTTGATACACTTCCTTTAAGAGGTAACGGTCAGATCATCATGACGAATTTGGAAAACGGTAACATACTGTATATGAATTCATTCTCATCTCTGTTTCAGGAATGGCAGACCACCGAAGAATCTGTACAGGTCAGGAAGTCATTTGAAAATGTATTTCTGGTTCCGATGCCTGTTTCAAAGGCAAGAGTTGAAATCCGTCTTTTCGATTTCTATGGGTCCGTATGTGCTTCCCTATGCCATATTGTCGACCCTGAAGATATCCTTATCCGCAAGGCCTTTCCTACATCTGCTCAGAGCCGATACCTGATGAAAAACGGCACTCCTGAGGATTGTATAGATGTTGCGATAGTAGCTGAAGGATATACGTCGGATGAAATGGAAAAGTTTTATGAAGATGCTTCAGTTGCCATGGAAGCCATTCTTTCCCACTCCCCTTTTGACAGATACAAGGATTTCTTCAATTTCCTTGCTGTCGGTCTGGAATCGGAAGACAGCGGTGTATCGATTCCGAAACAGAATCTTTGGAAAGACACGGCAGTCAAATCAAGTTTCGACACATTCTATATGGACAGGTATCTCACGACAGTCTATCAGAAAAATCTTCACGACAGACTGTCGGGGTTTCCGTATGAACACATAATCATACTTGCAAATACTGATAATTATGGTGGCGGTGGTATTTATAATGCGTTCACACTGACGGCTGCACATCATCGTGCATTCCGTCCGGTAGTAGTCCACGAATTCGGTCATAGTTTTGCCGGCCTTGCTGATGAGTATCATTATGATGACATGTACATCGAATACTATTATCCAGAGGCGGAACCCTGGGAACAGAATATCACCACAATGTATGATTTCGATTCGAAGTGGAAAGATATGGTGGAATCAGGCGAGGCCGGAATATTCGAAGGAGCCGGATATCAGTCCAAAGGTGTGTTCCGCGGAGCTGAAGACTGCAGGATGCTTACAAATACAGCAAAGCAGTTCTGTCCGGTGTGTCAGAGAGCGATTGAAAGGCTTATCGAGTTTTACCTTAATTAAAACAAGACGACCTGTTTCCTTTGGAAGCAGGTCGTCTTGTTTATGGAACCGGGACTTATTTCGCGTCCATGGCCTGGCAGGCGGTGATTGCTACCATCTTATAAATGTCATCTACAGAGCATCCACGGCTGAGATCATTTACAGGACGTGCAATACCCTGAAGGATAGGGCCGATCGCATCTGCATTACCAAGTCTCTGAACAAGCTTGTAGGCGATGTTTCCTACTTCCAGACATGGGAATACGAGAACGTTTGCATGGCCTGCAATCTCTGAACCTGGAGCTTTCTTCTGGCCTACTGATGGAACCAGAGCCGCATCAGCCTGAAGTTCACCTTCCACTTTAAGTGCCGGGTCAAGTTCCTTTGCCAGTCTTGTAGCTTCCACTACCTTGTCAACTACTTCATGTTTTGCAGAACCCTTTGTCGAGAACGAAAGCATGGCAACCTTCGGATCAGCAAAGCCTGCTACACTCTTCGCTGTCTGAGCGGTGCATACTGCAATCTGGGCAAGCTGGGAAGCATCCGGCATTGGAGTAACTGCAACATCACCCACTACAAGAACACCGTTTTCACCATACTCCGGAGTCTGTGTGATCATGAGCATAGCACCGCTGACGCAGGTGATGCCTGGAGAGCACTTGATGATCTGGAGGGCAGGACGAAGGGTCTCACCTGTTGTGGAAAGAGCTCCGCTGATCTGTCCGTCAGCATCACCACTCTTGATGATGAGGCATCCGAAATACAAAGGATCAAGAACGAGCTGAGCAGCCTTTTCTGGAGTCATGCCCTTGTTCTTGCGGAGTTCATAAAGAAGTTCAGCATACTCAGCTGTCTTCTCGCTGGTAGCAGGATCAATAATTGTTGCCTTTCCTATGTTCTTGAGGCCGAGCTTTTCTGCGAGGGCGAAGATTTCATCTGGATTACCGATAAGGATGATGTCTGCTATCTCGTCTGCGAGAGCAAGATCTGCTGCTGTAAGAGTCCTTTCTTCCAGTGATTCAGGAAGTACAATTCTCTGCTTGTTTGATTTTGCACGTGCAATGATGCTTTCAATAAGTGTCATATCTAAAATAATTTATTCAGTTTCTGATGAGAAAATACAAATTTACAGTTTCTTTTCCAATGTCAGGACGTATTTCCTTCGATTCTTTCATATTTGACTTCATTCATTATCTCTCTCTCTTCTGCTGACAGAGAAATGTCGGCGTCAGGCACCTTGGTAGGATCGAATTCCTTAACGTTTCTTGCGTCCCATCCTGAATACGATATATGCTTTCGAATAATTTGAGTAGTAAGGGGCACCAGACATATTGACAGGTTCCTCTGATGTCATTGTTGATATGACGGACACCATGTCCTGCATCTTAGCTTTTCCTGTACCATATTCAATTCCGAAGCCGATCCAGCTATATGTCATTTCGAAGCCGTATTTAACATATGGCATAAAGCCGATATTTGCCGACATGTCGCAGTTATCAATTGCTGCTGACGGGACAAAATGACAATATCCGCATAATCTGAGCTTGGCAACAGGATTGATTGTCACGGACACTCCCAAGGCATAACCTATCGAAAAGTAATTCATACCTAATGACGGCAAGGTGATAGATTCTTCCTGTACAGGAAGATTGCTGCCGGAACCTAGAAATCCGCTGGGACCATTATATCCGTTATCATGGCCAGGATCTTCGAAACGGCTGTAATTCAGATCGAGACCATGGTCAAATCCTATTTTCAACACATTACCTATCGGTTTTTTATGAAACCAGATGCTATGAATGCTGGATAATCCGAATGAAAACTTATCTGGAGTCATCATACCAATAGAGTTCTGAAAATCGTGAAATTCATAGCCAACTCTCAATGACTTCTTCTGATTCCAGAATTTTTGGTCAATTACTTTATCTGCTGAATAGGTTTCATGGCTGTATTCGTACCCTTCATCCCCTTGTACAGGACTGAATACAGTCAATGCACATATCAATAAATTTGCTATCATAAGTATTTATTACTGTATTCTACGATATCTGATGGTTCTCTTCATATTTTCGTAAATCGCGACAGGTGGATTATCATAATTGTCAGAAACACTGTCATAACTTCTCATTCCAACATCTTCGATATAAATTTCAAGAAAATTGCTATCAAGTCTTGTCACTTTTGCGAAATTGGTGTAATCATAGTTAAATGCAATACCATAAAGGCAGTCATCGACAAAGTCATATTTCAGTAGCTTGCCGATCATTTCTATATCATCCGGACAATCTGTTGCCATCAATCTTATATAGGAATGGTCTATATGGATTACAGCATATTCTTCGTTTCCGTCGTTTGGAGTTATGTATCCCTGGAAATGATACGTCTCAGTAGGTCCGAAAGAACCGTCCCTAAAGATTTCATAATTATAATCATCATCCTGGACATATTCCACTTCCCAATAGCCACATAAAAGATCATGTCTGCTCTTTTGGGGTGTATCTTCCGGTCTGAAGCATGAAGAGAGTACGATTGCATAGAATAAGAAATATAGATACTTTTTCATAGAGTGTTATTTATTTTGCAAATATACATATTTTTATCAATGAAGATATGGTTAGCAACGAATTGCTGAATAAGAGGGCTATTAAAAAAATATTCCTATATTTGCATTGTACAATAACCTAACTGAATTATATATAATGGTCCCCAGAAACTGGACAGGTTGTTAAGTTAAATTTTAGACTTAACTTTACGACCAGTTATGGGAAAGACAACACGCAAAAAGTACACGCCAGAGTTCAAGGCCAAAGTGGCACTTGAGGCTCTAAAGGAGCA